>JADZAX010000323.1 GCA_020852405.1 Verrucomicrobiales bacterium | reverse complement strand
GATACCCCAGCACGGTAGAGCTTGATGATGGCTCTCTCCTTTCCGTCTGGTATGAAAGCATGAAAGAACCCACCCTTGCGGTGTTGCGTCAAGCCAGGTGGAACCTCGTTTGAGCGCCTGCCATTCCATCTCCCATCATGACCACCTGCCGGACACTGGCCTGCCTGCTTGCCCTGCCACTGCTGTCGGCAGTAGCCGGTGAGAATCAGTCCGGGCTCAAAGGCTTGGATTGGTGGGCCTTCCACTCTCCGTCCGCGGAGCGGGTCCGGTCTGTGCACAGTCTCGATGGGGCTGTCGAGTCGGTCCGGAAGGAGCAAGGACTCGCTGGATCCCCGGAGGCGGATCCGCGCACGCTGATCCGCCGGGTGACCTTCGATTTGACTGGATTGCCGCCCACCCCCGAAGAAGTGTCCGCATACCTCAGCGACTCGCATCCGGAGGCTTTTGCCCGTCTCGTGGACCGTCTCCTCGCGAGTCCCCAGTTCGGTGAGCATTGGGCCCGTCATTGGTTGGATGTGGCACGCTATTCAGACACCAAAGGCTACGTCTATGCACGGGAAGAGCGGGAGTTTGTCCAGGCGTCTCCCTACCGCGACTGGGTGGTCCGATCCTTTAATGAAAATCTGCCCTACGACCGGTTCCTTTTGCTTCAATTGGCGGCTGACCAGCTGGTGCCTGCTGAAACCCCCGATCTTGCCGCGATGGGTTTTCTGACCCTTGGCAGGCGCTTTCTGGGCGTGACCCATGACATCATCGATGACCGGATTGATGTGACCATGCGAGGTCTGCAGGGTGTCACCGTGGCTTGTGCGAGGTGCCATGACCACAAATTCGATCCCATTTCCACACAGGATTATTATTCGCTCTATGGCGTCTTCCGCAGTTGTGCGGAGCGGCTGGTGTCGTGCGGAGAAGGAGAAAGGAAAGCGGATGAGGCGTTCACCCAGGAACTGGAAGCCCGGCGGGAAAAACTCCGGAGCGGTTTGTCTAAGCGACGGGAAGAACAGTCCGCCCGGGTTCGGGGAACCGTGCGGGAGCATCTCCTGGCACAGCGGGAGTTGGAAAAATACCCCGAAGAAATTTTTGGGCAGTTGCTCGATGCCACAGATATCAATCCTGTGTTCGTCAGGCAATGGCAGGCATTTTTGAATGCGGCCGAAAGAAAGAAAGATCCGGTGTTCTCGATTTGGCTTGCCTGCTCCCGTTTGCCGACCGGGGCGTTCCCCGGCCAAGCGGCAGAGATCATCAAGCGTTTGCCGGGAGCGCATCCCACGGTTCGTGCGGCCTTTGGGACGCCTCCCAACTCGTTGGAGGAGGTCGCGGCACGGTATGGGGAGGTTTTTCACCGGATTGAGACGACTTGGCAATCCTGGCAAAAAGAGCATCCCGGAGCCGCCGCGCTGCCGGATCCGGAGGCGGAAATCCTGCGGCTGGTATTGCATGGACCTGAGTCCCCCTGTGAGATTCCCGACGAGTCGATCGTCAACACGGAGATGTATTTTAATGCGGGCGTCGTGGTCGAATTGTGGAAACTCCAAGGTGAAGTGGACAGGTGGCTACTGAAGCAAGAGGGTGCGCCTCCTCATGCCGGGATTCTTGTGGATCGGCCAGTCCCCGCGATGCCACGGGTGTTTGTGCGCGGAAATCCGCTTACCAGAGGTGAGGAAGTGCCTCGTCGCTTTCCCCAGCATTTGGCGGGACCGGGCGCCTTGACATTCCAAAGGGGCAGCGGACGTCTAGAATTGGCGAGGAACATCGCGGATCGCCGCAATCCGCTGACTGCGCGGGTGTTCGTCAATCGTGTTTGGATGCACCTCTACGGCCAGGGGCTCGTGACGACTCCGAGTGATTTTGGTACCCGCAGTGTCCTTCCGAGCCATCCTGCATTGTTGGATTGGCTGGCGCTGCGCTTCATGGATGACGGGTGGAATGTGAAAAATCTGATCCGGCTTCTGGTGGTGTCGGATACCTACCGGCAAGGCTCCGCCGGACCATCTGATCTCGCAAGCCTGGCCCATGCGGAGAACACCGACCCGGGAAACCGTTTTCTCTGGCGGATGACGCCCCACCGACTTTCTTTCGAGGAAATGCGCGATGCCTGGCTCGCGGTCAATGGTGATCTGAACCTGCGGATGGGAGGCCGTCCGGAGTCGTTGTTTGGCGGGAGCACCCGCCGTCGGACCCTGTATTCATTTGTCGATCGTGAAAAATTACCGGATGTGCTGAGGACATTCGACTTTGCCAATCCAGATCTGAGTATCGCCTGCCGCAGTGAGACGACGGTTCCTCAGCAGGCCCTTTTCGGTTTGAACCATCCCTATGTCGCGGCCCGGGCGACTGCCTTGGTGGATCGTCTGACCGGAACGGAGGCGGACCGGTTGAACACGTTGTATGCCAAAATCTTTCAGCGGACACCCACCGGGCCGGAGGCCGCCGCCGCCGCCGCTTTCCTGAAGGAGTCGGAATCCGCTCCGATGACTGCTGCCGCGCCCAGTCCCTGGTCGTATGGCTATGGAGCCTGGGACGAGTCCGCCGGGCGTGTCGTCTCCTTCACTCCCCTGCCATACTTTAACGGCGGTGCCTGGCAAGGGGGGGAGAGCTGGCCTGATGCCACGCTTGGATGGGCGCAACTCACCGGAGAAGGCGGCCATCCTGGGAACGATCGAGCCCACGCCGTGGTCCGGCGGTTCACCGCCCCTCGCAAAGGGAATTACAGGGTTTCCTCCAAGCTCACCCATGAACCAAAAGTGGGTGATGGCATCCGTGCTTTCATCAGCCACAGCCGTCTCGGAATGGTGCGGTCGACCAGTGTCCATGCTGCTGCGGAAACGCTGGATCTTCCGTCTCTGTCTTTTGAAGTCGGGGACTCCCTAGATTTTATTGTCGATATCCGCGATAGTCTAAACAGCGACCAATTCCTGTGGTCCCCCCGGATCACCTTGGTGAATGAGGGAGGGCAAACCGGACCCACCTTTTGGGAGGCCGGGACGGACTTCACGCGCAGGGATGTGTCCCGGCTCAGTCCCTGGGCGCGGCTCGCGCAGGTTTTGCTGCTTTCCAACGAGTTTCTGTTTCTTGACTGAGAGCACCCATGAGATTGCCGCCCCTCAACCGTCGTGAATTTCTGCACCGCTCCGGAATGGGGCTGGGCTTGGTGGGGCTGGCGGGAATGCTGGGTCGTCCGGGGTTTGCGGCCTCCCCTCCAAGAGCGGGAGCGCATACAGCTCCCCGTGCCAAACGGATCATCCACTTTTTCCTCAATGGCGGTCCCTCCCATGTCGACACCTTCGATCCCAAGCCCTCACTGGCCAAGTATGCCGGCCAAGCGCTGCCGAAAACATACCGGACCGAGCGAAAAACCGGGTCGGCTTTTCCATCACCCTTCAAGTTCCGTCCCTATGGACAAAGTGGTATCGAGGTCAGCGAGTTGTTCGCGCAAACCGCCTCGCACATCGATGACATTGCCGTGATCCGCTCCATGGTGGCCCAGGTTCCCAACCACGAGCCTTCGCTGATGCAGATGAATTGCGGCGATGCCCTGCAAACTCGCCCCAGTCTGGGATCATGGCTGCTCTACGGCTTGGGGAATGAGGCGGAAAACCTGCCCGGATTCGTTTCCATGTGCCCCGGAGGGCTGCCGATCAAAGGTGCAGAAAACTGGCAGTCCGCTTTCCTGCCCGGAGCGTTCCAAGGTACTTACGTCGATTCCAAGCACACTGATGTCGACAAATTGATCGAAAACATTCGCAGTCCCCACGCCGCCTCAGGGGAGCAGCGGCGTCAGCTCGACTACCTGCAGCGACTCAATCAAGCCCACCGGACAGGACGAATCGATTCACGGCTGGACGCCCGGATTGAAAGTTTCGAGCTCGCCTTCCGCATGCAATCAGCCGCCACCGAAGCCTTTGACATCTCTGCTGAGCCTGCGGGGATCCGCCAGCTCTATGGCGACACCATTCATGGCCGGCAGACGCTGATCGCCCGCAGGCTCATTGAGCGCGGCGTGCGAATGGTCCAACTCTGGCACGGTGCCGGGCAGCCCTGGGACAACCACGACAAGATTGAAGAAAACCACCGGAAATTGTCCGGGGAGATCGACCAGCCCATCGCCGCGCTTCTCACTGATTTGAAACAACGGGGATTGCTCGACGATACCATAGTGATGTGGGGCGGGGAGTTCGGGCGCACACCCACGGTGGAGATGAGTGGCAGCAAATCCAAACTTGGGCGGGACCACAACCCCTACGGTTTCAGCGTCTGGCTCGCCGGTGGTGGCATCCGTGGGGGAACGGTTCACGGCAGTACGGATGAATTCGGCTTCGCGGCGCAGGAAAATCCCGTGTCCGTTCACGATCTCCACGCCACGATTTTACACCTGCTCGGACTGGATCATGAGCAACTTACCTACCGCTATGCCGGCCGCGATTTCCGGCTGACCGACGTTTACGGGGACGTCCTGCATGACATTCTGGCTTGAACCGTCGGACCGGGCGGGGATTCCTTGGCGGACAGGATGACGCTCTGCGTCAAATTGGCACTGGGTGAGAGTCAATTTGGCACCATTTGAGGCGCCTTGGGGCTTAATCCTCTGGTGTCCAGCATTGAAGCAACCAACATAACATGCCTAACAACAACGTGTTAAGCGTTTTAATTTGAGGATTGGCAGTGATCCTGCAAAGACGGGAGATAACATAAATAATTCATCTACGATGAACCGGGATTCCGATTCATCCTCAAAAACACACTATCATGGCAAAAATATTAGGCATCGACTTGGGAACCACCAACTCCTGCATGGCCATCATGGAGGGCGGTGAGCCGCTGGTTCTGGAAAATTCCGAGGGTGCTCTGACCACTCCTTCGGTGGTGGCCTGTACCAAAGACGGGGAACGTCTCGTCGGTCAGGCGGCGAAGCGGCAGGCGGTGACCAATGCCCGCAACACGATCTTCTCCGCGAAACGGTTTATCGGCCGCAAGTTCGATGAACTGAGCGACGCTGACAAGGCTCTCCCCTACAAAATTGTGCGCGCTTCCAATGGGGACGCCCACATTGAGGTGGAGGTCGGCGGAGAAAAACGCGTTTACAGTCCGCAGGAAATCGCTGCCATGGTCCTGAGCAAGCTCAAGGCCGATGCCGAGTCCCGCCTGGGGGAAAAGATCACCGATGCGGTCATCACGGTGCCGGCTTATTTCAACGACTCCCAGCGCAACGCCACCAAGGCGGCCGGGGAGATTGCCGGATTGAATGTCCGCCGGATCATCAACGAGCCCACCGCCGCCTCTCTGGCTTATGGCTTGGACAAAAAGAAAGATGAAAAGATTGCGGTATACGACCTCGGAGGCGGCACTTTCGACATTTCCGTGCTCGACATCGGCGACGGTGTTTTCGAAGTCATGGCCACGGACGGAGACACCCGACTCGGTGGTGACGACTGGGATACCGCAATCATTGATTGGATCATTAAGGAATTCAAAACCGAGAGCGGGATCGACCTGAGCGGACAGCCCGACGCCCTTCAGCGTATCAAGGAGGAGGCTGAAAAAGCCAAAATCGCGCTCTCTTCCTCCCAAACCTATGATCTCAGCCTGCCCTTCATCACGGCCGACCAAACCGGGCCCAAGCACATTCAAAAGACGCTGACCCGGGCCAAACTGGAACAGATGACCGATTCCCTCTTCCAACGGACCATGGGTCCGGTGCGGAACTGCCTCAAGGAATCAGGGGTCGCCACTTCGGACATTGACGAGTTGGTTCTCGTGGGCGGGATGACCCGCATGCCGAAGGTGATTGAAACAGCCAAACAGCTCGCCGGGAAGGAACCCCACAAGGGGGTCAATCCCGATGAAGTCGTCGCCGTCGGTGCCGCCATCCAGGGTGGCGTGCTGCAAGGCGACGTCAAGGACGTCCTGCTTCTGGATGTGACACCGTTGACTTTGGCCATCGAAACCATGGGCGGTATCGCCACGGCGATGATCGAGCGCAACACGACGATTCCGGCAAAAAAGTCCCAGATTTTCTCAACCGCCGCCGACAACCAGCCTTCAGTCGATATCGTGGTCTGCCAAGGCGAGCGCAAACTGGTCACTGACAACAAGGCGCTCGGCAAGTTCCGCCTCGATGGGATCAATCCCGCTCAGCGTGGGATGCCCCAGATTGAAGTCACCTTCGATATCGACGCCAACGGCATTCTCCATGTTTCCGCCAAGGACAAAGGAACCGGCAAGGAGCAGAAGATCTCCATCGAAGGTTCCAGCGGCCTGAGCAAAGATGACGTGGAGCGTGCCAAACGCGAAGCGGAGGAATTCGCCGAGGCGGACCGCAAACGTCTTGAGGCCATCGAAACCAGGAATCTCGCGGACACTTCCGTTTATCAGGTCCGCAAGAGCCTCGAAGAAGTGGGCGACAAGATCGGTCCCGATCAGAAGGCCGGTATTGAAAGCGCCATTGCCAAAGTTGAGGAAACTTTGCGCGGCGAGGATATCGATGCCATGAAAGCAGCCACCGACGAGCTCCAGCGCTCCATGACCGAGTTGATGGCGGCGGCCCAGGCGGCAGGAGCGGGTTCCGGACCGGCCACGGCGGGTCCTGATGCCTCCGATGCTGACGAAGGCGCCGATGCCGGACCTCGACAGGCCAAAGGCAAAGTGGTCGATGCCGATTTTGAGGTCGTCGACGACGAAAAGAAAAGCGTCTGAGGCGCTCCCTACAGTTTTCAATCCCTGCTTCAGGCCGGGGTTTGAGATCCTGCGGAGCGCCGGCCCCCGTCTGAAGCCGGTTTCACCCGACACTTCAGGCGCAGGGACCGGCGAACCGCAGGAACCAGAAACCAACCAAAACCAACCCATAACACCCGAACCAACCTAACATGGCTACCAAAATCCGTCCTCTGGGCACGCGCGTGCTCGTCAAGCGCCTCGAACCTTCGGAACTCAAGTCCGATGGTGGACTCTTCCTTCCTGACACCGCCAAAGAAAAACCGCAGGAAGCCGAAGTCATCGCCCTCGGCACCGGCAAAAACGATGAAGGAGAAATCGTCGAGTTCTCCGTCAAAGTGGGCGACAAAGTCCTCATCTCCAAATACGGCGGCACCGAAGTCAAGCTGAACGGGCAGGAAATGCTCATTCTCAGCGAAAGTGACATTCTCGGCGTCATCACCAAGTAAGCTCCCAAGGCTTCACCCACCCCGGAATCAACCACCCTGACAATCCAAAACAAATCCCATTATGCCTAAGCAACTCTCTTTTGATGAAGGCGCCCGCCAGGCGCTTCTCCGCGGCGTCACCAAGCTCGCGCGTGCCGTCAAGGCCACGCTCGGACCGGCCGGTCGCAACGTGATCCTCGACAAAAAATTTGGTAGCCCCACGATCACCAAGGACGGTGTCACGGTCGCCAAGGAAATTGAGCTTCCCTGCCCTTATGAAAACATGGGCGCCCAGCTCATCAAGGAAGTCTCCTCGAAGACCTCCGATGTCGCCGGTGACGGCACCACCACTGCCACCGTGCTCGCCGAAGCCATTTATGCTGAAGGTTTGCGCAACGTCGCCGCGGGTGCCAACCCGATCTCCCTGCAACGCGGTATCCTTTCCGCCACCGAGGCCATCGTCGGTGAGCTGAAACTGCTCTCCCAGAAGGTCAATTCCACCAAGGAAGTGGCCCAGGTCGCCACCGTCTCCGCCAACTGGGACAAGGAAATCGGCAAAATCATCGCCGAAGCCATGGACAAGGTCGGCAAGGACGGCACCATTACCGTTGAGGAAGCCAAGGCCATCGAAACCACCCTCGACGTCGTCGAAGGGATGCAGTTCGACAAGGGTTACCTCTCCCCCTACTTCGTGACCAATTCCGAAAGCATGGAGGCCAGCCTCGACAATGCTCTGATCCTCATCCACGAGAAGAAGATCACGAACCTCAAGGACATGCTGCCTCTCCTCGAGAAGGTCGCCCAGCAAGGTCGTCCGTTCCTCATCATCTCCGAAGACGTCGAAGGCGAAGCTCTCGCCACCCTCGTCGTCAACAAGATCCGTGGCACCCTGCACGCCTGCGCCGTCAAAGCGCCCGGCTTCGGTGACCGCCGCAAAGCCATGCTCGAAGACATCGCCATCCTCACCGGTGGTCGGGTCATCACCGATGATCTCGGCATCAAGCTCGAGAATGTCGGTATTGAAGACCTCGGCAAGGCCAAGCGGGTTCTCGTGACCAAGGAAGAGACCACCATCATCGAAGGTGCCGGCAAGAGCGACGCCATCTCCGGCCGGGTCACCCAGATCCGCCGTCAGATCGACGAAACCACTTCCGACTACGATCGTGAGAAGCTCCAGGAGCGTCTTGCGAAACTCGCTGGCGGTGTGGCCGTGATCAATGTCGGTGCCGCCACCGAAACTGAGATGAAAGAGAAGAAAGCCCGCGTCGAAGACGCCCTCCACGCGACCCGTGCGGCCGTTGAAGAAGGCATCGTCCCGGGAGGTGGCACCGCGCTCATCCGCGCCGCCGCCAAGGCCGCTCCTAAGCTCAAGCTGAAAGGCGACGAAAAGACCGGCAGTGAAATCGTTCTCCGCGCGGTGGAAGCTCCTCTCCGCCAGCTCGCCGCCAACGCGGGCCGCGAAGGTGCGCTCATCGTAGCGCAGGTCAAATCCGGCGAAGGCGCCCACGGCTACAACGTGGCCACCGACAAGTATGAAGACCTTGTCGCTGCCGGCGTCGTCGATCCCACCAAGGTGACCCGCAGCGCTCTGCAGAACGCGGCTTCCATCGCCGGCCTCATGCTGACGACCGAGTGCCTCATCTCTGACATCCAGGAAGAGAAAAAGGAAGAAGCTCCTCACAGCCACGACATGTGATGTGATACGGTTGCCGGGTGGCCTGCTGAAAAGGCGGCCCCTGGCTCCCGATAACCCTTTAAAGCCGGATGGACTCGTGTCCATCCGGCTTTTTTGTTGTCCAAGGAGGAGCCGTATTACCGAAGCGGGATCTGAGACGATTCGACCGGGGATGGGGGCTGTGCTCGACCGCGCCGAACGAGCCCGGCATAAGGCCGCGCGCAATGACGTGTCTTGAGAAAGGGGGGGCGTCTTTTAGACTGCGCCCGTGTTCCGCCTTCTGACATCGGTCGTTGTTTTTGCTCTGGGAGCCATCGGCTCACTTCCTGTTTTGAAGGCCGGGGATCCGCCAAGCAAGGGCGATTCGGCCCATTTCTGGTCGTTCCTGCCTCCGGTTAGTCAATCTCCCCCGGCAGTCAAACATCGGGAGCGCGTTTGGACCGGGATCGATGCTTACCTTCTGAAACCTCTCGAAGAGGCCGGGCTTGAACCGGCCTCGGCCGCCGATCGTCGGACTTGGATCCGCCGGGCGTCTTTCGATCTCACCGGATTGCCGCCACGTCCTGAGGAGGTCGCTGCTTTCCTTGCCGATGAGGCCCCGGGGAGTGAGGAACGGCTGGTCGGTCGCCTTCTTGCGTCACCCCAGTTCGGTGTCCGGTGGGCTCGGCTCTGGTTGGATCTTTCCCGTTATGCTGAGGACCAGGCCCACATCGTAGGAAACAACACCGAGCTCTGCTATCCGAACGCCCCGCTCTACCGCGACTGGGTCATTGGGGCCATCAATCAGGACCTCCCCTACAACGAATTCGTCAAACGACAGCTCGCAACCGATCTCATGGAGCCGGAACGACGGGAGGAATTCGTCGCACTCGGTTTCATGGGCCTTGGTCCCAAATAGTACCGTCGGGGTGACGCTGCGGTGATGGCCGATGAGTGGGAAGACCGTGTCGATACGCTCTGCCGCGGTCTCCTTGGGCTCACAGTGGCCTGCGCCCGCTGTCATGACCACAAATTCGATCCTGTTCCCACCGCTGATTACTACTCATTGGCAGGTGTCTTTGCCAGCACCTCGATGTTCAATGCTCCGATTGATCCAGGCTTGAAGCCCAAGGACGGCAAACTGAAGCCCGAGCAGGCCATCCACATTGTGCGCGAGGAAAAGCCGGTCCAGCTCGCGATTCAGATTCGGGGAGATGTTGCGTCGAAAGGCGAGGTGGTGCCCCGCCGGTTTCTCCGGTTGCTTAGTCCGGGGGGCGAAGCTCCCACTTTCACCGCAGAAAACAGTGGACGTCTTGATCTCGCCGAAGCCATCATCTCCCGTCGCAATCCCCTTACGGCTAGGGTTTTTGTGAACCGGGTCTGGGCCGTGATGTTCGGCCGGGCGCTGGTTGGCACCCCGAGCAATTTCGGAACGTTGGGTGAGGCCCCGACGCATCCTGCCTTACTGGATGACCTTGCGGTGCGGTTTATGGACAATGGATGGTCCCTGAAATGGCTGGTCCGGGAGATCGCCCTCTCCTCCTCCTACCGGCAAAGTTGTGATGGTGACCCTGCGACCCATGCGGCAGATCCGGCGAATCTGCTCTATGGGCACATGAATCGGCGCCGGCTCCCGGTCGAAGGGCTCCGCGATGCCATGCTGAGCGCGGCGGGCAGTCTAGACGAAACCTTGGGCGGACCTTCCTTCGAGGCTTCGGATCCCGAGATGACCCGCCGTACCGTGTATGCCAGGATCAGTCGGCTCCAGGTGGATCCCTTGCTCTCGATTTTCGACTTCCCCGATCCCAATTTGCACAGTGAAAAGCGCAACGAGACCACCACTCCCCTACAGAAGCTGTTTCTCCTCAACAGTCCTTTCATGATCCGGCAGGCCGATGCCTTGGCAGATCGCCTCGCTCGTGAAACCGGTGGAGCGCCAGACGAGGTGCGGATCCGTCGGGCCTATGAATTGGTGTATGCCCGGCCGGTCAGCGCTGCTGAACTGGCGATTGGACGGGCCTTTCTCTCCGAAGCAACGGGTGAAGGCAAGTCGCCCTGGCAACAGTACGCCCAAATCCTGCTCTCGGCCAACGAGATGCAATACCTTGATTGAACCGTTGAAACCGCCCGCTTTTTCTCTTGCCACTTCCCTGAGCCGCCGCTCACTGCTGGCGCGTCTGGGCGGCGGCTTCGGCAGTCTCGGTCTGGCTGCCGCGCTTCAGGAGGCCGGGGTTCTGAGTTCGCTGGGAGTTCCTGTCCCTCCTTCAGGCCCGGGGATCATGCCTCATTTTGCCCCCCGGGCCAAGCGGCTTCTGTTCCTCTTCATGAACGGGGGCCCTTCCCATGTCGACACATTTGATCCCAAGCCGCTGCTGGCAAAACATGTCGGTGAGGTCCCCAAAGAGCAGGCCGAGAGGAAACAGACCACCAGCGGGTTTATGCCTTCGCCTTTCGCCTTCCGCCGTCATGGCCGCAGCGGTATGGAGATCAGCGAACTTTTCCCCAAGCTGGCAGAGCATGCGGATGACCTCTGTGTGGTGCGCTCGATGCACACCGACCAGCCGAACCACGAGCCCGCGTTGCTCATCATGCAGTCGGGGAATCCCCAGCCGGTGAGACCATCCTTCGGTTCCTGGCTGTCTTATGGACTGGGGTCTGAAAACCAGAATCTACCCTCCTACATTGCTCTGTCCGCAGGAAGGCCGGTGGTGGGGCCCCAACTCTGGTCCAGCGGATTTCTCCCTGGGGAGCATCAGGCCACGGCGGTCGATACCAACAATCTTGCGGTCGACAAATTGATCGCCAACCTGACCCATCCTTCCCTTTCCCGTTCCCAACAGAGGCACCAGCTTGATGCCCTTGGGGCTTTGAATCAATTGCACCTGGCACAGCGGCAGGATCCGGGTCCGCTGGAGGCTCAGATCAAAAGCATGGAGCTGGCTTATGCCATGCAAGCTGAGGCTTCGGTCGCCTTTGATGTCAGCAGGGAACCGGAGCCGGTGCGGGACCGGTACGGGCGGACCACGTTCGGGCAGTCCTGCCTGCTTGCCCGTCGGCTCCTGGAGGCCGGTGTCCGGGTGGTGCAGGTTTATTACGTCGACAAAGGCAACAAGCAGCCCTGGGACACACACGCGGACAATGATGGCCGTCATGAAACGCTTTGCTCCGACAGTGACCAAGCCACGGCGGCCCTCCTGACCGATCTCAAAGAACGTGGTCTGCTGGAGGACACGCTGGTGGTTTGGGGCGGGGAATTTGGTCGCACTCCCTATTCACAAGTGAACCAGAAAAACACCAAATCCAAGCCCGGTCGGGATCATCACCACACCGGGTTCACGACCTTATTGGCCGGAGGCGGGATCAAAGGTGGGTTTGTCCATGGGGCGACAGATGACTTCGGCATGCATGCGGTGGATCGCCCCGTGCACGTGCACGACCTGCATGCCACGATGCTGCATCAGATGGGCATCGACCATGAGCGCCTCCTCTACCGGTATTCAGGGCGGGATTTCCGGCTCACCGACATCTACGGCGAGGTGGTGCGGGATCTCTTGGCGTAAAGGTAGTTTCCCTGCCCTCATGGGGGGCGCCGAATCACTGTTTCGAACCCTTCTTCTTGGGCGCCTCCAATGGTGGGAGGCCCTTCTGCTTGCGTTCCCAGGTTTCGTACCCCTTGGACCGTCCGCCAAGATACCGGTAAGTATCAAAGATGGCGCCGTTGCCCATCGCTCTGGGGTCTTCCTCAGCGACCAGCATTTCGTCCAGCTTGTTGCGCAGTTCTTTTCGTTTCCCTTCGAAGGCTTGATCACCCGCAAGGTTATGGAGGCATTCCGGATCGGACTTGAGATCGAAAAGTTCTTCCGTGGGGCGGAGACCAAAGGCGAGTTGATAATAGAAGCCGTTTTCCTTTTTGAGCCATTCCTTGGTGGGGCTGGCATCGCAGTTGCCAAAATCCGTCTCTGGATTGCCCGCCGGCCAGCGCTTGGGGTTGTAATTATGGGAATAAAAGAACTCCGGAGTGCGGATCGCCCTGACGGGATACCCCCCGTCATTGGGGCGGCCAATATCGTGGCGTTCCTTACCCACGAGCATGATCTTGCGGTCGGTTTCCACCCAGCCCGAACTGGCGGACCGCAACAACGGCACCAGGCTGTGACCGGTCATTTGGGGATGGATCGGGACTCCGGCCAGTTCCAGCCAGGTTGGGGCGTAGTCCCGGACATTGACGAAGTCTTCCACGATCCGCCCTGGCTGGATGAGCTTTGGCCAGCGCATTGCGAGGGGGAGGTGGAACCCGTCCTCATAGATCTGGCCTTTGACCCGGGGAAAAGGCATGCCGTGGTCCGAGGTGACGATGACGAGAGTGTTGTCAAGCTCTCCGGCCTCCTCCAGATAGCGGAGGGCGCGCCCGACATGCTGGTCTCCCCATTCGACTTCGATGGCATAGTCCGCGAGATCGCTGCGGATGGTGTCGTTGTCGGGGAAATACCCAGGCACCTTGACGGCTTCCAGCTTTTTGCCCAGACGCAGGCCGGAGCCCGGCTCATAGGCCCGGTGGGGCTCGGTGAATCCCATCCAGAAGCAGAAAGGTTTGCCGGTAGGACGCTGTTTGAGGAATGCTTCAAAATTGCCTGAATAATCTTTGCCGCTGATGCCTTTGGCCGGAGGGGTGATCTTGGCATCGTCGAATCCGGGTCCGGCCGGATTCCTCTCCCAGCCCGGCGTTTTGAAATCCCCCGGTCCCCAGCCTTTGCCGGTGAGACCCACGGTGTATCCCGCCTTTTCAAGGAGGTCCGGATACACCGCGAATTTCTTTGGGAACAAACCGTTGTGGCAGGAAGCTTCCTCAAGTTGCCAGGTGTTGCGGCCGGTCAGAATGCTGGCCCGACAGGGGCTGCACTTGGGATTCGAGGTGAAGGCGTTTTTGAACAGAACCCCTTCTTTGGCGATCCGGTCGAAGTTCGGGGTTTTGACCCAGTCACAACCGTAGGCCCCAGCATGCTGCCATCCCCAGTCATCGAAAATGATGAACAGCAGGTTTGGTCTGGTTCCGGAGGGGGCGGATTCGGCGGCTCGCGAAGCGGTGGGATGAGTGACAAGACCGCAGAAGAGGATCAGAAAATGAACAAGGAAGCGGGCATTCATAACCCCGCCATGCTGGGGGATCGGCAGTTCAGAGTCAAGCCGGGACAACGATCGGGGGATGGGCTCTCTGTCTCCAAAGGGGGAAAGCTGTTTCCTTGCGGAAGTCGGGGATCATTTGGGTTGGGGCGACGGGCGCGGGGTTTGATCCGGGACCGGGGTCGCTGGAATGTCCGCCGACACGCCTCTCAAATGCATTCCGAAAAACGCCCGGATCCTGGCGTCCAACTCCGCATTGTGGAAACCGTGTCCCCCATTCTCGACAGGAACCAGAAGGGAGGGAACACCGGCCTTTTTGAGGGCGGCATCGATCCATTCCGCATTCCGGAAATCCACCCGCGCATCCTTGGTGCCATGAGCCGTGAGGAACGGGGCATCGTCGGGGGTGACATAGGTCAATGGGGACGCTGCTTTGGCGAGGTCCAGCTTTTGGGTCACCGGTCCGCCGAGCAAGGGACTCACTGCGGGATCGTCGGCCACCGGAGTGCCGTCGGCCGCCCTCATCAGTGGCTTGGTCATGTCCTGGGGACCGCAAATGTTCACCACGCAGGTCACCCGGCTGCTCATTCCCGTGAAACTGCCGAGGTCCCCTTCCAAAGCTTTCACGTCTCCGGTGGTGCCGAGAAGGGATACGAGGTGTCCTCCCGCGGAACTTCCCCAGACACCGATGCGGTCGGGATCGAGGCCAAATTTTTTCGCGTTGCCGCGGATCCAGCGGATGGCGGCTTTGACGTCATGGATCTGGGCCGGCCAGATGGCCTCGCTGCTCATCCGGTAGCCGACGGATACGCCCGCATAGTCCCCGGTCCTTGCCATCTGCGTCACTCCTGCCGAGGCTCCCAGCCGGTCGCCATTGGTCCAGCCTCCGCCGTGGATGAAAACCACCACTGGCAGGGGGCGGTTGCTCTTCCGCTTTGTCGGGAGATAGAGGTCCACCGCTTGTTTCGGATTCTCATTCCCCGCGTAAAACTGGTCGAAGTGAACCTCCACCTTCATGGGCACCAGCTTCTCAGCGAGTTCCTTCTGTTTCGGAGCCCGTTCTGCAATGGTTTGTGCCCGCAGCTGGCCATGCCCGGAAAAGGCGAAGACCAGGCCGGCCAGCGCGGTCGGAAAGAGGAGGGAATTCATCTTCCCAGTAGGCCGGAAGACCCCACTCTTGCCAAGGGACGAAACCGCCGCAACTGCGTATTGCGGGGGATGGCAGGCAGCACACTTTCGCCACGGCCCGCAGAAACAGTGATTGCCTCGAACGGGACCGTTGCCCATACTGCCGGCATTCCTTCATGAACACCCAACACCCTGCCGAACGCATCCTCCTTGGCCCAGGCCCCAGTCCCGTTCCCGCGCGCGTTTTGCGTGCCCTTGGGGCGCCGACTCTGGGGCATCTCGATCCCCAATACATTGCCATCATGGACGAAACCTGCGCCATGCTGCGGCAGGTCTTTCAAACCCAGAATGCCCTCACCTTTCCGGTCAGTGGCACCGGCATGGCCGGAATGGAATGTCTGGCGGTCAACCTGATCGAACCGGGGGATGAAGTCATCGTGTGTGTCAACGGGGTCTTTGGTGGACGCATGGCGGATGTCATGGAGCGCTGCGGGGCCACCGTGCACCTCGTGGAGGCGCCCTGGGGAGAGGTCATCACGCCCGACCAAATCGCCGGGGCGCTGGATCGTTTTCCCAAAAGCAAGCTCGTAGGCATTGTCCACGCCGAGACCAGCACCGGCGCCCATCAACCCCTCGAAGGCTTGGCAGATCTCGTCCACGCGAAGGGCGCACTGCTCCTCGTCGATGCCGTCACCAGCCTTGGCGGACACGAACTGAGGATGGATGACTGGGGCATCGACGCCATCTACAGCGGAACCCAGAAATGTTTGAGCTGTCCACCGGGGCTCGCCCCGGTGAGCTTTGGCCCCAGAGCGTTGGAAGTCATGGATGCTCGCAAAACCAAACCGCAGTCCTGGTATCTCGATGTCTCGATGCTGCGGAAATACTATCTTGGTGGGGGTGGCGGTCGCGTCTACCATCACACCGCCCCGATCAACATGACCTACGCCCTGCATGAGGCCCTCACCATTGTGTTGGAAGAGGGCCTGGATGTCCGGATCCAACGGCACGCCAAGATGCACCAACGCCTCCGCGCCGGACTGGATGAGATGGGAATCCGCTACATTCCGGTGCGTTCGTTGCATTCTTTGAACTGCATCGGGATCCCGGACGGGGCGGACGATGCCGGCACGCGCAAGCGCTTGTTGGAGGAATATGGCATTGAAATCGGCGCGGGACTCGGTGTCATGGCGGGCAAGGCCTGGCGCATCGGTCTGATGGGCCATGGCGCGACGCTGCGGAATGTCGATCTGGTGCTCACCGCGTTGCGGGAAGTCCTGAAGTAACTGGTCCGATGTCAACCGCAGCGCTGGAACGCCTCGCCGGGCTGTTGCCTCCGGAGCGTTTGCTTCGGCGTCCTGCCGAGCTGGCGGCTTATGAAAGCGATGGTTTGACCGCCTTCCGGACGCGTCCGCTCGCCGTGGCATTGCCGGAGACGGAAGAGGAAGTGGTGGCGTTGGTGCGTCATTGTCTGGAATGGAAAATGCCCTTCGTGGCCCGGGGCAGCGGCACCAGTTTGTCGGGCGGCTCACTGCCCATTGCCGGGGGGCTGGTGATTGCTTTGAACCGGCTGAACCGAATACTGAAACTCGATCCCCGGCAACGCACCGCGGTGGTCCAACCCGGGGTGGTCAACACGCAGGTCACCCAGGCCGCCCGGCCTTTTGGACTGCACTACGCGCCCGATCCGTCCAGCCAAAGCATTTGCACCATCGGGGGAAATGTCGCTTTCAATTCCGGTGGCGCGCACTGCTTGAAATACGGCATGACATCGAACCATGTGCTCGGCATCAAAGCTGTGCTGGCCACTGGTGAAATCGTCTCATGGGGCGGCCAGAGTCGTGAGAACACGGGGCCGGATTGGTGCGGATTGTTCACCGGGAACGAAGGCCTTTTCGGCATTGCCCTGGAGATCACCTTGCAACTGTTGCCGCTGGCCGAATGTTTCCACACCGTTCTGGCGGGTTACCGCACGTTGGAGGAGGCTGGCGACGCTGTATCGGCGGTCATTGCGAGCGGTCTGTTGCCGGGAGCGATCGAAATCATGGATGCTCTCGCTCTGGAGGCCGCCCAAGCCGCGGTGCATGCCGGGTACCCTGAGGGATGCGAAGCGGTTCTCATTGTCGAGCTGGAGGGGCCGCGTGAAGTCGTGGCTTTTGAGCGAGGCAAACTCGATGCGATCCTTGAGGCAAGCCATCCCGTTGAAATAAGGCCCGCCCGCGATGCGGAGGAACGCTTGGCGATCTGGAAAGGCCGCAAAAGTGCTTTCAGTGCGGTCGGCCGCTTGTCGCCGGATTTCATCGTCCAGGACGGAGTCGTGCCCCGGCGCCGCTTGGGCGAGGCTTTGCGACGGATTGCGGAAATGTCCGGGGAGACCGGGATTCGTGTCGCCAATGTGTTCCATGCCGGTGACGGCAATCTGCATCCGCTGATTCTCTTTGATGGCCGGGAGAGTGGGGCGTTGCACCGGGCGGAGGAGCTTGCCGGTCGGATCCTAAAAATGTGTGTTGCGATGGGAGGTTCGATCACCGGTGAGCATGGAATCGGTGTCGAAAAGCGGGAGTTCCTCGGCGAGATGTTCACTTCCGATGAGATCGACTG
The DNA here is from genome assembly GCA_020852405.1 of Verrucomicrobiales bacterium. Lineage (GTDB taxonomy): Bacteria > Verrucomicrobiota > Verrucomicrobiia > Verrucomicrobiales > DEV007 > JACKQE01. The sequence continues at coordinate 5,697 of JADZAX010000323.1, read as the reverse complement.
CATGCAGCGGCTTCGTTCCGCCCATGATCCCTTCGGTATCGCCAATCCCGGGAAGATGTTCCCTGGCAAGGGAGCGCCGGCTCTGTCGCACGTTGGTCTGCACCCGCTGGAAAAAGCCGGTCTTATTTCACGCGAATGATGACGCCTGCCACCCTTTCAGAACTTCGCGAAGCCGTGCTTTCCGCCCCGCGGGTGCTCGCGGTGGGCGCGGAGACAAAGCCGCGACTTTCCGCCGTGGGGGCCGAGAAAATTTCCACCCGCAACCTGCGTGGCATTTTGGAATACGAAGCCGCCGAGTTCACTTTCACCGCGTTGGCGGGAACTCCCTTGAGCGAAGTGGTATCCACGCTGGCAGAGCAGGGTCAGTATCTGCCGTTCGATCCCATGCTGGTCGATGCGGGCAGCACCCTCGGTGGCATGGTGGCGAGTGGACTGAGTGGTCCGGGGCGCTACCGGTACGGTGGCGTGCGGGATTTTATTCTCGGTGTCCGTTTTGTGGACGGCAGGGGACGACTGATGCGACTCGGGGGCAAGGTGGTCAAAAATGCCGCCGGTTTTGATGTGCCGAAGTTCCTTGTCGGGAGTCTGGGCCGGTTTGGCGCCATTGGTGAAGTCACCTTCAAAGTGTTTCCTGCTCCGGAATCACGGCTCACACTGAAGATTCCGGCCACCGAGGACACGATCGCCAAAGTGGGAAATTCGCGGTGGGCTCCGGACGCTCTGGACCTGCTGCCTGGAGGGGAATGGCTGTTGGTGCGGTTGGCCGGCCCCGGTCCGGCCCTCGAAGGGCTTGCCGGCGAAATCCTGAACCAGTTCCCCGGAGAGATCATCGGGAACACCATTTGGGACGACTTGCGGGAATTCCGTTGGGCGACCGGAAGCGGACTTCTGGTAAAAACGGCAATCACTCCCGACCGGGTGTTCGAGTTCCCTGCCGCCCATGTCAGTTGTGGTGGCAACGTCGCTTACTCCTCAGCACTGCCCTTGACCGGACTCACACTCCGCGGGGACGCCCCGCTCTGGATTGGTGGGAGAAACCGCTTTGCCTTGGAGGCTGCCGTGAAGCATGCTCTAGATCCCGAGGGGCGTTTTCCAACTCTCGACGACTGATGCTGCACTCGATTTCCACCGAAACGTTCGGACCTCTCGGCGAGCCAATGGCGAAGGCTGTGTCAGCCTGTGTGCATTGCGGATTTTGTCTTGCGGCTTGTCCGACCTATCGGGAGTTGGGCCAGGAGATGGACTCGCCGCGTGGCCGCATCGTCTTGATGAAAGAGGTTTTGGAGGGCACCCTGGAATTGGCTGCGGCGCAGACGCATGTGGACCGTTGCCTGGGGTGTCTGGCGTGCGAGCCGGCCTGTCCGAGCGGGGTTCCTTACCGCGATTTGATCAGTCCCTTCCGGGCCGTGACTGCGGGGAAAATGCACCGCAGTCCGGGCGAAAAAGTGCGTCGATTTCTCGCGGGCAAGACCATTCCTTTTCCGGCAAGATTTCGTCTGGCGGCAATGCTGGGAAAAGCCGCGCGCGAGTCCCTGTTCCGTCGTTGGGTGCCCAGATCGTGGCATGCCATGCTGGATTTGGTGCCGGAGACGTTGCCCGCGGCCCAGACCTGGCCGGAGGTCAATCCAGCCATCGGAAAGCGTCGCGCCAGAGTGGCGCTGCTTCTCGGCTGTGCCCAACGGGTCCTTGATCCCGATATCAACACCTCGACCATCGAGGTGCTGACCCGCAATGGGGTCGAGGTTCTCGTTCCCCGCGCCCAGGGGTGTTGCGGTGGCCTCGCCTGGCACACGGGAGACCTCCCGGCGGCCCGCCGCTTTGCCCGGCGCAACTTGCTGGCGTTCCCTGCCGATGTCGACGCCATCGTGACGAATGCCGCAGGATGTGGTTCGGCCATGCAGGAATACCATCTCATCCTGAGGGGAACAGGGGACGAGGAGCTTGCCGGAGCCTTCCGCCACCGGGTTCAGGATGTCAGTCTGTTTTTGGCCGGACTGGGACTCCGGGAACCATTGCGTGAAATGCCTTTGACACTGGCCTACCACGATGCCTGCCATCTGGCCAACGCGCAGGAGGTTCGCCGTCAGCCCCGGGATCTTCTGCGGGCGATTCCCGGTCTGAACTTGGTGGAGATCACCGATGCCCAATACTGCTGTGGCAGTGCCGGTACCTACAACCTTGACCAACCCGGCATCGCGGCGGCATTGGGAGCGCAGAAAGCGCGGGCCATCCTCGCCACGGGGGCCGACGTGGTCGCTTCGGGGAACATCGGCTGTCTGACTCAGCTCCGACTCCATCTCCGCCAACTGGATTCACCGATGGAGGTGAGACACACCTTTCAAGTCCTCCGGGACGCCCACCATACCTCCTCATGACCTGGTCACAAAACTACGATCCGCTCGGCAATCTGGTCCTTTCCTCGCTGGTCGCCGCCTTGCCGGTGGTGGTGTTGCTGGGTTTGCTCGCTTTCTGGCATGTCCGGGCCCAGCTGGCGGCCGGAGCCGGTCTGCTCGCCGCCCTCGGGATCGCGGTGCTGGTTTATGGGATGCCGGCAAAACTGGCAGGCATGTCGGCCCTCAACGGGGCGGCCTTCGGCCTATTCCCCATCGGCTGGATCGTTCTCAATGCCATGTTTGTCTACAATCTCAGCGTAGAGACCGGCCAATTCGCCGTCCTGCAGCGGCAGATTGCGGGGGTCTCGAGTGACCGCCGAATCCAAGCTCTCCTGATCGCCTTCAGTTTTGGGGCCTTCATCGAAGGCGCGGCGGGGTTTGGCGCGCCGGTGGCGATCACCGGGGCCTTGATGATCGGCCTTGGCTTCAAACCGCTTGAGGCGGCCAAGTTGGCCCTCATTGGAAATACCGCTCCCGTTGCCTTCGGGTCGTTGGGCACCCCTCTGACCACGCTGGCGGATGTCACGGGTTTGGACCTGATGTCACTGAGCGCGATGGTGGGTCGGCAATTGCCTCTGTTCTCCCTGATCGTGCCGTTTTGGTTGGTGACGGCACAGGTTGGCTGGAAGGGGATGCTGGGGGTTTGGCCGGCCTGTCTCCTGACCGGACTAAGCTTCGGGATCATGCAGTTTTTGATGAGCAATTTTCATGGTCCGTGGTTGGTCGACATTGTCAGCGCGGTGGTGGCGATGGTGGTCCTGGTTTTGTTTTTGAAACGGTGGCGCCCCGCAGATGAAACACGGTCCAGTTCCCCTGTCGAAGAGACCGGAGATCCGGCTTGGAAGGCCTGGCTACCTTGGGTGTTTCTGACGGTTTTGGTATTCTGTTGGGGCATGCCCCAGGTCAAAGCAGGCTTGAATGCAGCGTTCAACAAGGAAATTGAAGTGCCCTTCCTCAACCGTGTGGTGGAGCGTGTGCCACCCGTGGTTCTGAAAGCGGAGCTGGAAAAAGCGGTGTTCAAATTCAACGCCCTCAGTGCCACCGGCACCGCGGCTTGCTTCGCCGGTCTTCTGGCGGGCCTCTGCCTGGGACTGTCGCCCAGACGCCTGCTGCGTCTCTATGGCCTCACGATCTGGAAGCTGCGGGTGCCGTTGGTCACGATCGCGCTGATGCTCGCATTGGGCTATGTGACCCGATACAGCGGGACTGACACCACCCTGGGTCTGATGCTGGCTTCCACCGGTATGTTGTTTCCTTTTTTCTCACCCTTGATCGGCTGGATTGGAGTGGCGCTGACCGGCAGCGACACTTCATCCAATGTTCTCTTTGGAAATCTGCAGCAGGTCACAGCCAGCCAGCTGCATCTCTCGCCCGTTCACATGGCCGCCTCCAACAGCAGTGGCGGGGTCATGGGCAAGATGATCGATGCCCAGAGTATCGTGGTGGCGAGCGTCGCGACCGGGGGGCATCCCGACAGCCCCGGAGCCGGGACCATCCTGCGCAGCGTGTTCTGGCACAGCGTGGCTTTGGCACTGTTGATGGGAGCTCTCGTGATGATCCAGGCCTATTGGTTTCCTAGGATCATTCCCGGAAAATGAAGCCCGACCCCCGTGGACCGAAGGATCAGTAGCGCCAAGTCATACCGGCCCGGATTCGGTAGTCGGGCACGGACTGGAGAGCGGTGTTGTCGATCCTGACTGGAATGTCCAAACCGATCTCCCCGCTCAGGCCGGGGCCAAAGGTGGCGCTGAGATGGGGGCCCAAGAAGACATCCGTGATCCCGGTATCTTCGGCCGATTCCCCCCGGAAAGTGTCCTTGCCCTTTTTCTCTCCCGAAGCCAGGAGTTGCAGGGCGATTGAGGTGTTGTCGTTGAGCACGAGATAAACCCCGGGGCCGGTTTCCCACATAAAGTCATTCGCATAACGGTAGCCGTAGTCCCCTTCCGACCGGATGGAATACTGTGCCGAGCCGGTGACAAAGGCCCGGCCGCTCCGCAGGTAGAGACTGGTCCCGACGACCCCGTCAAAAGAGCCCGATCCAAGCGCGAGATCGTGGCCATGAATCCCGCTCTCCGGAGCACCTTCGATTTCAACCTCATCCAGCTCTTCTTGCAGGCGGTCGGAACTGCCGGTCGGAAGTTTGATCCCGGCAAGGACATGCCATAGTCCGGTCACCTGGTCGGATTCATGGTGCCAGGCCAGATATCGGGCCACCAGAGAGAGATCGCCAAATCCCGACTCCGTCCCTTCCTCCACTGCGAAGCCCTCGGCGCGACGGTAGGAACGATGAATGTAGGGGATATTGATCTGAAGGCTGATGCGGTCAAAATCGTAACCCACCAGCGCTTGGGTGATGGAACTGTTCAATTCCTGTCCGATGGGGTCCGGTTCTTCAATGCCGTCGAACTGCAGTGTGCCGAAGTGGGTGAATTGCTCGGCGGCACCGAACATGAAACCGGTGTGGTTGCCGCCGTGGGCCTCCGTCGCGGTGTAGATCGCGCACAAATCACAGGCCCGTCCTATGGTTGCCGGGTTACAAAGACACATGGCCAAGAGAGCGGGAAGGGCAAGTTTCGAGTTCATCGGAGATGGTTGCTATCATGGTTGCGGCACCGCTGCAATGCCAATTTCAGGTCCGTTCCGGTCGGATCAAGGTTTCCCCCGTTTCATGATGTCATCAGCGATGTCGCCGAAACCGTCTTCCCGGTCGGTTCCAATGGCCTGGTAGGCTTCCCACCCGAGTTTGTGCTCGCCGTTTTCGGTGATGATGCCGAGGCGCAGTCCTCCTTCCTGGAGCGGCATGTCCTGATAGCGGTGCATCTGGAAGGCCTCAATGGTTTTGAGGGGACGGATCTGGCGGAACAGGTAAATCAAGCCCGCCACTTGGCGGAGCTGGTCCTCCGGGCTGAGGGTGGGTGTGTTGAATCCCTGCTCGGAGAGAAGGATACCCCGAGGTTTTCCCTGAGAGAGGAAGGCGTGTTGGGCCAAATAGGCCGGCAGCACCGCGATGTTTTTGGGCGTGATGTAGGGGGTGTTGAAATCATCTGAAAGACCGGGGTCTTTCCAGGCATCCGGATTGCGAAGATCCCGAGGATACGGGTGGTAGGCGACTCCCCATTCGAAATCTCCTTCCGCCCGAGCCATTTCCGCAAAGAGATCGAGCAGATCCCGGACCACGTAGGTGCCGCTGCCGCTGCTTTTTTGCGTCCAATGATGCGTCAACGAGATGAAGACGCGGGCACCAGGGTCGAACAGGCGGGCAGTGTGATACATTAGTCGAGCCGAGCGCAGATAGGTCTCGAGG
>JADZAX010000322.1 GCA_020852405.1 Verrucomicrobiales bacterium | reverse complement strand
TTTGACGATATGCCTGGATCCTCTGCAGGGGGCGCTTGGCGGGAGATTTCAGGATGAGGGCTTGAAGGCTCATCCGTTCTCTGATTCAGTGGGGGAGAAGGCAGGAATCAACCTGCAGGCGAAAAAATTGCCATGAACCCTGAATCCTCAGACTCTGAAGCGGCCGATCGGGGAATCGTGAATGGTCTGGAGGGCGATGACTGGGTGGAGCGTTATGCCCGCAGCCACCAGCATGCCATGAACCGGGCCTGCCACATGGTGGGCATCCCGATGATCGCTCTGTCGGTGCTGCTGGCTGGAGTTCTCTTTTTCATCCCAGGATTTTGGCCGGTCCCGGTGTCCCTGTTTTTGGTGGGCTGGATGCTTCAGTTCATCGGGCACGCCTTCGAAGGAAAACCTCCCGAATTTTTTCAGGACTGGCGCTTTTTGTTTGTCGGCTTGCGGTGGTGGTTTTCCAAATTGCGGCGGTAAATTCCATAAAACTTGGAACGCGGGGTGGTTCATCCGGAACTATAGGCTCGGCCAAAGGAGATGATCTTCCTTTGCCCCGGCAACTTTCCGCCATCAAGGGCACCGTGGTTTCGCGTTCTGTCTGGTTGGTCTTTGAGGGGGGCGTCCCAGGGGGGGCGCATCTGTCAACTGGAGCCAAGTCCACGGGATCCAGAGGTGATGACAGGGGGAGAGTGGCTCCACGGCTCCCCGATGCGGGAAACGACCTCTGTAAATGATCCTGATCACGTGATGGGACTCTTGGACCGCTTGGGAACCGGACAGGACTCTTTGGTAAATGGCGCCCTGCTTCATCGTAAACAACCATCCTTGGCTGAGATATCCCAAAAGCTGCAGGGAGGAAAGGTTCTGGCAATTTCCGGGAAACGAAGTTGCAGAATTTTACGAAGAGTCGAAATTCGCGCTTTTTGTAAGCCATCATACCTTTGAGCGAGCGGTTCCTGGTTTTACGCAACGATTTCCTGACGATTTTGGGTGGTTGCCCGGGGCTTTTTCGTCAGTGGAGGTGGCTTCAGAGTAAACATTGTTTCGGGCCCTGTTAGTGATTTTCCATGGATAAAGAAGATATTGCAATTATTGGAATGGCTTGTCGCTTTCCAGGTGGCCTGAACAACATTGAGTCTTTCTGGAATTTTCTGCTCGAAGGCAGAGACGCGGTGGTTGAGGTGCCGTCCGATCGATGGAATATCAGCCGATTCTATGATCCTGAACCGGGTGTGGTGGGCAAGTCCATTGCCAAATGGGGGGGCTTTGTGGATGGAATCGACCAGTTCGACCCCCAGTTTTTTGGAATTTCGCCCCGGGAAGCTCCCTACATTGACCCCCAGCAACGGTTGTTGCTGGAAACAGCCTGGGAGGCGATCGAAAATGCGGGGATTGTTCTGGATCTGGAAAACGGGACCAATATCGGAGTTTTTACCGGGATCTCCCATACGGATTATCAGAACATTCAAGGAAGCGCGAATGACCGGGCTGCGATCAGTCCGCATTCCCCCACGGGTAATGCCCACAGCATTGCCGCGAACCGGATTTCCTACTGTCTGAACCTGCTGGGACCAAGTATCGCGATGGACACGGCGTGTTCATCGGCCTTGTCCGCCGTTCACATTGCTTGCGAGCAACTTATTGATAATAAATGCGAAATGGCGCTGGCTGGCGGGGTCACGGTGATGATCACGCCGGACGGCTTCATCGGATTTTCCCAGGCGGGAATGCTGTCCCCGGATGGCAAGTGCAAGGCCTTTGATGCGTCCGCGAACGGCTTCGTCCGGGGGGAAGGCGCCGGTATGGTACTGTTGAAACCTTTGGCAAAAGCACTGGCCGATGGAGATCCCGTTTACGCGGTGATTCGAGGATCTGCTACCAATCAGGACGGGCATACCAACGGGATTTCACTGCCGGGTGAAGATGCCCAGCGGAGACTGGTCAAGCGGGCCTGTGTCGATGCCGGAATCGACCCGCTCCACATTGCCTACGTCGAGGCCCACGGCACGGGAACCGCCGTCGGAGATCCGATCGAAGCCCACGCGTTGGCAGGCGCATTGTGCGAAAACCGCTCTACTGACAATCCCTTGCCGATCGGTTCGGTGAAGTCCAATCTGGGGCACCTGGAAACTGCGGCCGGCATCGCCAGCCTGATCAAGGCTGCTTTGATCGTCAACCGTGGTCAGATTCCGCCCAGTATCCATTTCGATACCCCGAACCCGCACATCGATTTTGAGGAGTGCCGCCTCCGGGTTCCGACCAAGGTGGAGTCATTTCCGGTCATCCCAGGGGTGCCCAGGTTGGTGGGGGTCAATTCCTTCGGATTCGGTGGCGCCAACGCCCACGTGATTGTGAGTGAGCCGCCAACGGCGACGGGGATGGCCACTAGTTGCCAAATTATCCCCGAGCGTCCATGGCCCGTCGTATTGTCGGCCCGGTCAGAAGAGTCCCTTCAGTCCGCCGTGCAGGAGTTGGGCGATTGCTTGGATCAAGTCGGGGCCGGAACTGGGAATCTCTTGGAGCTTGCAGATTTGGTGTATACCTTGGGAGCTCGGAGAAATCATCATCCCTACCGGCTGACGACAGTGGCAACGTCCTCTGCTGATTTGGTGGAGAAACTCCGCTCCTTTTCCGCGGAAGAAGGGGAAAGCACCAGATTGCGGGATTCGTTCACTCCCGCTCCGGAGCACCCCCTGAGAGTTGGTTTTGTCATGAGCGGCCAAGGCCCCCAATGGTGGGGGATGGGCCGGCAATTGATGGCGACGGAGCCGGTGTTCCGTGACGCCATCGTGGCGTGCGCCGCAGCCATGGAGCCCCATGCCAGCTTCTCCCTTCTGGAAGAACTGGGCCGCGATGAAGAGAACAGCCGGATCAAGGAGACCGAAGTCGGGCAACCGGCGATTTTTGCCATGCAGTATGCGTTGGCGGCGTTGTGGAAATCCTGGGGGGTGCATCCCGCCGCGATCACCGGGCACAGTGTGGGCGAGATTGCGGCCGCCTGTGTCGCCGGGATTCTGACGATGGAGGAAGCGGCCCGAGTCATCGTGATCCGCGCCCGGGTCATGAATGAATGCGCCCGGGGGGAAGGCACCATGCTGGCCGTGGGGCTTACCGAAGAAGACGCGACCGCATTGATCGCCAAGAACGGTGATGAATCAGTCTCGATTGCCGCTTTCAACGGCCCCCGCTCACTGACTTTGTCCGGTCCTGAAGCCTCTCTGCAAGCGATGGCTGCGGAGTTGGAGTCCAGAGAGGTTTTTGCCCGTTTTGTCCGGGTGGATCACCCGTTCCATCACGCCTTCATGCAACCTGCGGCGGATGCCATGGAAAAAGCCATGGCTGACCTGATGCCAAGGGAGGAAACGATTCCTTTTTTCAGCACCGTGACCGGCGAACGGTGCTCAGGCGTCGACTGCACAGCGGGTCATTGGGCCCGGGGGATCCGGCAAGCGGTGCAATTCGTGTCGGCAGTCAATGCCATGGCGGATCAGGGGGTGGACGTGTGGTTGGAGATCAGCGCCCATCCAGCACTGGCCCTGTCGATTCAGGAATGCCTCGCCGCCCGCGAAACCAAGGGCCCTGTGGTCTCTTCGGCACGACGGGAACGCGAATTCGAAGCCACGTTGGAAGCGGCATTGGAACTCCACCGTCTCGGTGTGGTCCTCGACTACTGCGGCCTGACACCATCCCGCAAGCTGCTCCCGCTTCCTGCCTACCCATGGAACAAAAGTCGCTGGTGGCATGAATCCTCCGAACTGCGTGAAGGCCGGCTGGGGCCGGGAGGCAAAGGTCTTCTGGACATGCGTCTGCCCCGTGCGACACCGACCTGGATCACCCGGCTCGACGAGCGTCACATGGCCTTTCTCCGCGATCACAAGGTGGACACCCATGTGATTTTTCCGGCGGCGGCTTTCGTGGAAATGGTGCTGGAAGCGGGACTTGTCGTTTTCGAAGGGCGGCCGTTCGCGATCGAGGATTTCGAAATCCGGAAGCCTCTGATTCTCTCGGATCCCCCCACCGGATTGATTCTCGAATTGAGCTTTGATCCCGCGGAACGCACGTTCAAAGTCCAAAGCCGCTTCGAGCCATCGGAAACGTGGTCGGTCCACGTGGTGGGGTCGATGAGAGCCGAGCGGGTGGAATCTTCTTTTGGAGAGTCGGATTGGAAAAACCCGGACCCGGACTTGCTCGAAGTCGGACCAGCTGACTTTTATGAGTACATGGCCGGGCTCGGATTGAAATACGGACCTGAGTTCAAACCGCTCCAGACGCTTCACGCGGGCGGCGGTCAGTCCTCCGGAGTCGTGGCTCTTTCGCAAAAGGCCGCCGGACGGTCCCAGGAGTACGCGTTGCACCCGGTTTTGCTGGACGGGGCTCTCCATGTGTTCTCCGCCGGAGCGCGGACGGTGGAAGAGAGACGCGCGGGAATGAAGCTTCCGGTGCGGTTTGCCCGGATCCTGTTCCTCCAGTCTCCAGGAGCCTCCAGCCGTATCAGTGCCAACGTATTGCAATGCAATGAGGAACTGATCGAAGGGCGCATAGGTCTCTACAATGAATCGGGACAACCGTGCGTGCTGGTCGACGGATTCCGGGCGGTCGCCATGAGTTCGGTAAGACGGGCTGGGTCTTCCGGGGGAACCCGTGATTTGGTCTACCATGTCGATTGGGAGCGAACCGCAGACGTGGATCCCCGGCCACTGCTGAAGCCCGTTCCCTTGTCACAGCTTCACCACGCCGCCTGGAACGCGTTGGACAAAGTGCTGGCCCTGCGTGGACAGGAACGTCTCGAGGCGGTCATGGCGGCGGAGGATGACCTCGCGGCCGCCCAAATCACCAACGGTCTTCGTGAGTTGGGCGTGGATCCCAAGAGCGGAGGGGTTTTCACGGACTCGTCGCTCAAGATCGCCGATGCGATGCT
>JADZAX010000321.1 GCA_020852405.1 Verrucomicrobiales bacterium | reverse complement strand
CGTAGAATTCCACCAACTGAACGGACGGGGGTTCCGAGAAAGCCCCCTGATTCTGGCTGAGCGCTGTGGCCTGCTTCCTCAATTCCGTGCGGAAGGCCGGTTCCTCCAAAGGATTCAGCATCGGAATACCCAAAACGCCTTCACTGGGAGCCGTGCCGGCGTTCTCGGTTTCCTCTTTTTTGACTGCAGCGATGCCCCTGAGCAAACCGAAAAGTCGCTGGTCGATCTCCACCTGACCGGCAATGGTCCCAGCTTTCCTCCAAAGAGACTCATAGGCGGCAATGGCCCCGCTGACGTCACGCTGTTCGGCCAGCAACTCAGCCAGGCTCATCTGGGCTTCCTCATCCGCCGGATTCAAGGTGATGATTTGCTCCAGCATCTGCCCCGCCTGCTCAGAAAGCCCTTGGTCCCGCAACGTGCGGGCGGCAAGATGCAACCGGGCCACCCGGTCCTGCAGACCGACCCCGGTCTGGGCGACCCACCGTTGGAGGGTCTCGATGGCCTCCCTGGTGCGACCCCGTTCCCGGTGAAATTTGGCGAGTTCCACTTCGAACGGAGTGGACTCACCCGCTTGAGCGGCAGCAACCAAACCATGTTCGCGAAGGATTCGCTCAACGATGTCATCCAGATAATATTCCCTGGAAAAATCGAGCACGCGGCGCATCGAATCATCCGCCAAGGTCTGATCATCGAGGTATTTTGCGAGGAGAGCTCCGGCGGCAGCCTTGCCGGACTGGCGGATCGTGGCTTGGACACGCAACAAGATCAGAGGCAGGGGAGGGTCCGGTTGTTCGGCTATCAACTTGGCCAAAAGGCCGTCGGCTTCCTCATTCTGGTCCGAATCAAGCAGCAAGGAGGCCAATTGGAGCCGGTAATCGACCGATGCTGGAACCAATTCCACGAGACGACGGGTCCAGGCAATGCGGTCCGGCTGCCTTGCCGTGAGCCGGTAATACTCAGCCATGAGATACACTTCCCTCTCCCCGGGATGCTCCATTTCGGCTGGTTTTTTCAACTCCGTTTCCAATTCCACGAGCCGCCCAAACCGTTCGTAAAGACGGACCAAGCGGGTAAAAAACTCCTCATGGACATAATTCCGGAAATGCGCCAAGGCCATGCCGCGACGGTCCGCCGAGGCCGAGGCGTCGAAGTCGTTGACGAATTCATGTAGGCGGGCAAGTTCCCGCAAGGCGTCAATGCGCTGCTCCACGGTGCCGTCCTTGACCACCGATTCCAGTATTTTGGCGGCTTCCGGGGTCCGGTTCGCTTCCAGGAGCAGACCCACCACCTCGGTCCGCAGCTTCACCTCCCCGGGGTGGGCTTCCAAGACTTCCTCCCAGATCCGCACCGACTGCTCGATCTGTCCGGTTTCCCTCAGCAGAGACGCCAAACGCAGGCGCAGCGCCACCCCTTCTTCGGTTCCCGGTGGCACGATCTCCACCAATCTGACATAACTCGAAAGAGCCCGGGCTTTCTGTCCCTGACTTTCCAGGATTTCGGCGACCCCCCGAAGAGCATCCTTTTGCTGGGGCACCGCCTTGATTACGGCCTCGTAATGTTTCTTGGCGCCGTCAAGGTCTTCGTTTTTCCGCAGGAGATGCCCGTAGAGCAAATGGCCCAACGGAGAGCCTTGGGGACCAGCGGTGGACTCGAAATACTGCAGTAACAATTCCCCTTGTCCCCGCTTTTGATAAAGATTCCAGAGAAGATCGAGAACATTTCCGTATTCCGGCTGCTGCTGCAGCAGCGCGATGTACTGGTTGGCCAGTCTGGTATCACCTGCGGACCAGGGTGATTCCACCGCCCCGTCCTTCTTGGTCTCCGCCGGCTTGGAAGCGCCTGCCGCAGGACCGGGTGGGGCCACATCCTGACCGGACACCAACAGTTGCAGGGCGCCCGAGAAGCAGATCACCCATGCCAACGCACCGCCGGAGAACCCCGGTCTACGCGTCAAGAGCGATGGGAAACAACGTGCCACAATAACTTCGAAAGATACTACCAATCCGCCCGGGAGACCTGTTTCTCAACCGGTTTCCGAGGGGATGGCACAAACATTGGCCCCATGATGACGCGATAGAACCGGCGGGGCACACCGAACAACCCTACTCCCGGCCTTCCCGGCCTGACAACATGGTTTCCGCCAAGGCCCGGGCTTTTTTGCCACCGCCACCGAGCATCCGGGCAAGCTCATCGATGCGCTCCCCGTCTTCGACTCTGCGGAGGAGAGATCTCGTTTTGGCATCTCCAAACTCCTTGGTCACGACGTAGTGAAAATGGGCCCGTGCCGCCACTTGGGGCATGTGGGTGATCGCCAAAACCTGGTGCTTTTCACCCAGCGAAGCCATTTTCGCTCCAACGGCATGTGCGATCTCCCCTCCGACATTGGCGTCGATCTCATCGAACACCAGCAGGGGGATTTGATCCTCACTGGCGAGGGCACTCTTCACAGCGAGCATGACCCGTGACATTTCGCCACTCGAGGCAATGACCCGCAAAGGCTTGGGAGGTTCTCCGGGGTTGGGAGCAAACAGGAAATCGGCGGCCTCCTTTCCCTGAGTCCCCGGCGCCGGGAGTGATTCCAGACGAAGGGAAAAAGCGCTTTGTTTGAATCCCAAATCTTCCAAGTGACCAGCGATTTCACGGGCCAATCTGGGTGCGGCGGGAGCTCGTTTTTGGGACAACCCTTGCGCGGTTTGCTCGACCTTGGCCCGGGTGGTGGCAACTCCTTTTTCGAGCCGGGCCAACTCATCATCCCGGGAATCGATTTTCCCGAGCCGCCGGGTGGCCTGCTCCCCGTATTGCAGAATTTCCCCCACGGTCTGGCCATATTTGCGCTTCAGTCCTTCCAGTTCGTCGATACGACGCTCCAGTTCTGACCATTCCTTGGGATCAATTTCGACCCGGTCGAGATACTTTGCCAATTCACGGCCGAGCTCTTCGAGACTGGCATGGGAGTCTTCGAAACTGTTGCGGAATCCCGAGGCTCCCGGATCGAATCGCTCCAACTCACGGAGAGCTCTTGAGATCTCCACTGCCGCCGGCAGCACACGGTCGGCGAGCTCATCCATGGCGTGCCGGGCTTGATCGACCAACCTGCCACTATGGCGTGCCAATTCATAACGGGCCTCCATCTCCTCCACCGCGACCGGATCCAGCCCAGCCCGCGAGATCTCCGTGACCTGGTGTCGGAGGAGTTCGATCTCCTGGCCTGTCGCCTGACGCATGCCTTGAAAGTCCCCCAATTCGCGCTCCGCCGCCTGCCATGCCCTGTAGGCCTGATCATAGGCCGCCCGCTCCCTGGCGGCGTCGGCATACGCGTCGAGCATCGCCAGTTGCCGCTCCTGGGAAAGAAGGGATTGGTGCTCATGGGGCCCGTGCAGGTCCACACGGTGATCGCCTAGATTTTTCAGCACGGCGAGAGTCGCCGGGGAACAATTGATGAACTGCTTGTTGCCCCCGCCGGACCCGAAAACCCGTTTTACCACCAGCGTGTTGCCCTCACAGGGATCGACCCCGGCTTCCTCCAGCAGGGCGTTGACCCGGGGGAGGTTGGTGCTCAGTTCAAAGATGGCTTCCACGCTGCAGGCACTCTCCCCTG
>JADZAX010000320.1 GCA_020852405.1 Verrucomicrobiales bacterium | reverse complement strand
TACCATGATCCGTATCATGATCATCCGGACCACCAGATCCATGGGGAAAGCGATCATGACCCGGAGCAAAGTCTCAGCGAAGGGGATGTGGCGGGTGAACTGGAGAGCGATCATGCTGAGAAGACTCCCGGCTCGGAAGAGTCCGTGGCGGAACCGGCAGCGAAAGACCCGTTCTTTGATTCCGAAGTGTGCACCCCATCCGGCCCAGTGCTCAACCTGAACATGGTGGGCTTTGACGAGTTGATGACCCTGCCGGGCATCGACGAGGAATTGGCCCACGCCCTGCTCAATCACCGGCCTTTCGGAACCTTCGACGAGGTCGCGGCGGTCCCCGGCATGACGGACGAAATATTGAATCCGCTCTACGAACGGCTCATGCTGGACTGAGGATTCCTTGGGACAGAAAAAAGCCGGGAACCCGGTGAGGAGGCCGCGGTCTCCTGCATCGGGACCGGAGAGAGTCCGGAATCAGATCATCCCTAGTTTCATCCGGCCTTCCTCGCTGATCATGCTCTGGTTCCACGGTGGATCCCAGACGATGTCGACGCGGGCATTTTTGACGCCTTCGAGGGACATGACTTTCGATTGGGCATCGGCGGCAATCGTCGGCCCCATGCCACAGCCCGGGGCGGTGAGGGTCATTTTGACATCGACATGGTTTTGGCCCTCGACGTCAATGACCCGGCAATCATAGACCAATCCGAGATCAACGATGTTGACGGGGATCTCGGGATCGTAAACCATTTTCAACTGGGCCCACACTGCCGCTTCCAGATCGCCTTCGGCGAGCGCCTGGGCCGCTTCCCGGCCTTTGTCCTTTTCGGCAGCAAGGTCGATGCCCAGAGCATCCGCATTCTGCTCACTGATGCGGGCCAGTCCAGCCCGCGTGGCGACCGTGTAGGTCCCGCCGAGGGCCTGAGTGATCATCACGGGCATCCCGGCCGGCAGGTTGATGATGTCGCCACTCGGGATTTGGACAGCTTCCACATCCCGGGTCAGCTCGATCTCTTGGTTCATTTTCATGGGGCTCGCTTCTGGTCTTTCGTTGGAGGGGCGTTCAGCTGTTTTCGTGTTTGACGACGCGGATGCGTCCACCTTGCTTCAAAGGAGCCTGAGCGGCGGCAAAGCTACCGATGAGGGTGTCTCCTGCGTTTCCGGGCGCAGAGGGAGCCGCTGCGGGAGTTCCTTTTTCTGCTTCCAGCGCTTCGCGCAAAGCCCCTTCGACCATTTGTCCGCAGTGGATTTTCATCGGGGGCAACGGTCCGAGAGGCCGGGAAAGCGCGGTCGCATCCATGGCCATGGCCTCATCCAGTGTCTTGCCGGCGAGCAGTTCCGTGGCGACGCTGGCCACGGCAATGGCCGTTTGACAGCCGAAACTCTGGAAGGAGGCCCGGTCGATGAGTTTCTGTCCGTCTTTCTCGCGGAATTTCAGCCACATCCGCACCATGTCGCCGCACTCGGGACTTCCCACCGTGCCGACGGCATCGGCATCGGTCATTTCTCCCATGTTGTGAGGGCGGGCGATCGCCTCTCGGATCCGGTCTTCAGTCGATGGGGAGGAGTCTTCCGGTGGCATGACGGGGATGGGATTAATGGCAATGTCCCCCACCGCAGCATCCGCCCTGGCCATGGTCGTGGGCTTCGTGCTCAGGATCGTGATCGTCGCCGCAGGAGCCGCCGCCACAGCAACCGCCTTCGAATTCGATGCGGTAGCGAGACACCGTGCTGTCCGCTTCCTGGCTGTAGGCATCAATGCCGCCACGGAGGGCTTTCACATTGTCAAATCCATGACCGGAGAGGTAGGCGACGGCGTCAAGGCCGCGTTCCCCGGTGTGGTCATAAACCACGATGGCTTTCGCTTTGTCCCAGGTTCCGAGAATTTCGTGAAGCAGTTCCTGAGTCGCTTTGTGGGAGCCGGGAATGGCGACTGCTTCATGCTCTTCGAAAGAGCGGATGTCGAGCAGTGCCGGTTTGTCATCCGATGCGAGAGCCTCATGCAGGGCGACGGGTTCGATGAGCAGGGAAACGTCTTCCGCATGGCTTTCCTCAATATGGGAGATCACTTCTTCCACCGGGAGTTCTTCGTTGCGGGCGCAGAGTTCGGCGAGAGTTTCCTCCGGGCTGAAAGAGCAGGAGCCGCAGCCTCCGATGTGGTAGCGGGCAAAAAGCGCGCGGCGTGCGCCCGGGAAGGCGGCGAGGACGTCACCCATGCGGGTGTCGGGTGTGAGGGTGGTGGATGGGGACAGCGTGGTGGCCATGGGTCCAATATCCCCCGGGCTTCTCAGGTTGCAAGTCCCGTCGTTCGAATGGCGCCTGGGAGGTCCGGGGTGGTTTCTGCTGGAGTGGCAGCCCAAGAAGTGCGGTTGCGTTTTTCAAGAAATCGGCAATTTGGTGCTCATCCTGCTATGGGAGAAATGGAGGAACAATCTTGTGGAGCCCTTGAAATCAATTCCATCTGCTTTGAAACCAACGCCATGGGTTTTTTATGCCCTGGTCACCATCATCAGTCTGAGCTACCTGCCGCTCGGTCTGTGGAACAATGATTTCCATTACCTGCAGCACCCCGATGAGCCGGGAAAAATCGAGCAGATTCTGGAAAACTCACGCAATCTACACCATCCCCTCTTGATGCTGAACTCCGTCGCTTTGGCCGCGCGGATCAAAGCAACGGTGATGCCAAAGCGCTTCGAGAGTCGGTTCTGGCTCGCCAAGCGCTTTTCGCCCGGAGATTGCGCCAGATTGGGCCGCCAAGTGTCCGCGTTGTTCGTGACTATGGGCATACTCTTCAGTGCCTGGGCAATGCTTTTGTCGGGACAGCATTGGCCGGCGGTTTTTGCCGCCCTCTTTCTGGTGATGAATCAAACCCTGGTCTGGGTGGGGCATTTTCTCAAGGAAGATGCCAGCCTGCTTTTCGGAGTCGGCAGTTATTTGCTGGCCGCCGCTTGGCTGATGCGCCAGCCTTCCCGCTGGCGGTTTCTCTTCCTTGGCGTGGCCGCCGCTCTGCTGGTCTCCGCAAAATGGGCCGGGGCTCTTATGCTAGTGGGTCACTGGGTGGGGATACTCGCTTTCAGGGACACGCGGCCACTTTTTCGGGGCTTCGGCTGGACGCTTCTGGCCGGGGTGCTCACCTTTTCTGCCCTGAATTATCAGCTCTTCGGTGCCTTCACGACCGCTTCCGGTTCCTTTGCCAGCGAGATCACCCGGCTGGACGCGGGACGACGTGACACTGGCAATCTTCTCGCTTCGTACCGCTTTTGGTTCCTTGATCTGATGACTCATGAACCGGGAACATTGATTCTTCCCGCGACCTTGGTCGGTCTGGTTCTCGCGGGATGGGGGAAACTGGGGCCTGCGGCGCGGACGGTGGTGTTCCTCTTTGCGGCTTACGTGTTTTCTTTGGGACTCACGCCGATTCCTTCGCAGCGCTATTTCGTCCCGGCGGCCTTTGCGGTGCTGTATTTCGCGGGAGCCGGGGTAGGTGCAGGTGTCTCCCAGTGGAGCAGGATCCCCTATGCTTCCGTCCGGATCAGCGTGGCCGGTGCGTTGGCCATTTACGTGGCCGGAGCCACGGTCCAGGCCATTGATCGAACGTCGGACATGCTGCGTCATTTCCGGGATCCCAGCGTGGTGGACGCTTGGGCATGGATCCGGGAGAATCTCGCCGACAAACCAGTGGCGCTGTCCCAGCTCGGACGTCTTTCCCTGCCCGGTCAGGGTCGGGTGGAGGACCCCGAGGCAGTTCCTCTCCCCGTCCGCTTGGTCCAAATTGACACCCGTGAATTGACCTATGATTCCCTCAAGGCTGCCGGGGTCACCCACCTGCTTTTCC
>JADZAX010000319.1 GCA_020852405.1 Verrucomicrobiales bacterium | reverse complement strand
CAGTCGAGCAGTTCGGGGTGCGTCGGCGGCTCACCCCGGAGACCGAAATCGCTCGGGGTCGGCACCAGTCCTTGCCCGAAATGCCACTGCCAGATCCGGTTCACAAAAACCCGGGCAGTGAGGGGATTCGTCGGTCGTGTCAGCCACTGGGAAAGCTCAAGGCGCCCGCTGCCCGCGGAACCGGTGGGGAGAGGATCGCCTCCAAGAATTTCAAGAAACCGCCGCGGCACCTCATCCCCGGCCTTGTCCGGCTCTCCGCGGAGTTGGATGCGGGCATTGACGGGTTGATCCTCTGCGACCCCGTACGCCACCGGGTAAAAGTCCTTGGACGCCACTTCCTCCAGGGCCCGGGTGGCGGCCGCGATTTCGGCGTCGAGCCGTTTCAACTGACCGGCCAGGTCCGGCGGGGCAGAGGGCGCAACGACGGGACCGCTGCCGGGCTCGCCAAAAGCCGATTCCTGCAAGCCCAGAGAATCGAGATCCCGTTCGGGAGCAGGCCCGGCGACATGTCCGATGGCGTCACAGATGAACGTGTCAATCACGCCGTCCCAGGTCGCTCCGAGCGCCACGTCTTGGAACGCGGTGAGGTCTCCGGGCACGCCCACCACTCCGGAACAGGTCTTCCGGGCGGAATCCAGGGTCAGCCGCAGGGTATACCACTGTCCGGGCTTCAGAAGGCGGATGACCTCCCACCGGGGACCATTGCGGATCGCGATCTCCCTGGCGGTCACGCTGAGTTCGACAGCCAGTGACTGCACCACTCCGCGTCCCAGATAAAAGCGGTAGGCTCCTTCCAAACGGGTGGGGTCCACGGTCCGGAAATCGATGGTGAAATGGATCCCCGTCCCCGCCGCCGCCCGCAGGGGATTGGCAAAGACATAGCGCACGCCGTCGTTCGCCTTGCCACTGCCAACCCGCACGCCCCGAGTCCCGGCAGGATGCACATGGGTGAAGGGACTCTGCGCCCCGGTGAGAATGGTGTTGGGCCCGGCGGAAAACCAGGGCGGTCCCGGAGGCTTCCCAACGACCTGGCTTTCAAAACCCAGATCCACCCCGCCGGCGAACGCGTGTCCCTCCAACGTGGCCCGCTTTTGCTTGAGACTTTGCAACGCGGCATCGTGCCGGGCCAGGTCATCGGCCTTGATTTTGTCGAAGCGGGCCGCATCCTCCGACGGCACGAGCGGAAGGAACGACGAAGGTCGCTTCTGCACCTCGCCTCCGGGAAAGGCCCACTTCGAACTCTGGAAAATGCCGTAGAGCGCGTAATAATCCGCGGCCGTCACCGGATCATACTTGTGGTCGTGGCAACGGGCGCACCCGAGAGACAATCCCAGAATGGAACGTCCCACGGAATCGATCGCATCCGCGAAATCGAGATGCTGGTAATCGGAGGTCGGCGCATAGCCATAGCGCTTACCGATCGCGAGGAACCCGGTCGCCGTGACGCGGTCCGCATAGCGATCGGGAGCCCCTTTGGCGGCCAGGATGTCTCCCGCGATCTGTTCGCGCAGGAACTCATCGAACGGTTGGTCGGCATTGAAGGCCCGGATCACCCAATCCCTGTATAGAACAGCTTCGCGCACCGGGTAGTCGGCTCCATCGCCCGCGGTGTCGGCGTAGCGCGCGACATCCAACCAGTGCCGCCCCCACCTTTCCCCATAAGCGGGACTGTCGAGAAGCCGGTCCACCATATGCCCGAACGCTTCCGGAGATTCGTCGGCCAGGAAGGCGGCGGTCTCTGCCGGTGTCGGAGGCAGTCCGGTCAGGTCGAAGGCCGCGCGACGGATCAGGGTGCGGCGGTCCGCCGGAGGATTCTGCTCCAGACCCTGCTCCCGAAGCCGGGCAAGCACAAACCGGTCCACCGGATTTTCCTCCGGTCCGGCTCCGCTGGATGGGGGAACCACCCGCTTCACCGGCTGGAAGGCCCAGTGTTTCCGGCCGGCCGCCATGTCGACGCCCGCGTTCACCAGCGGAGTCCCCCCGCGCGGATCAGGCGCCCCCAGAGTGATCCACTTCTCCAAGGCCGCGATCTCTTCCGCTCCAAGGGGCTTCTTCGGCGGCATCTGAAGATCCTTGTCGAGACGGCGCACCGCCTGCATCAGGAGACTCGCTTCGGGATCACCCGGCACGATCACCGTTCCCTTGTCCCCGCCTTTCTCCCAACCGGATCGGGAGTCCAGACGCAACCCTCCCTCCTGTTTGGTTTCACCGTGGCATTTCTGGCAGTTTTCAATCAGGAGCGGACGGATCGAGGCTTCAAAAAACTCCCGACCGCTTTCCGCCCCATCCGCGCTGGAGAGCGCCAGCCCACAACCGAGGAGGATGACCAAACCCTCAAGCCCGACCGGACCGCACAGCCGTGATCTGGAGAGGGCGGTCTTCATGCGTGCAACACCTCGTCCGCACTGACCTGCCGGGCAATCACCGCCACGCAGTCGCCCTGCCGCGTCAGGCAGGGCACCCTCATGGTGATGAGGAAACCGTCGCTCCGCGCCACAACCGGCTCCGGAGCCCGGTCGGGGCGCTCCAGGTGGTGGATGGCTCCGACGAGATCACCCGCCCGCACCAGGGTCCCGAGATCGACCATGATTTCAAAAATTCCGGACTCCGGCGCCAGCAGGTAATCGTCGCGGTTCAAAGCCTGCGTGATGATAGTGGGGGGCAGCCCCAGGCCGGCGCGCGTTTCTTCGGTCCCTTGCAACAGGCCGACATGGATCAGCACGTTCCGCAAGCCCTGTTGGGCGACGCGGTGGACCTTGGCGGAAACTCCTTCACCGCCACCGAGTTCCGTGGTCACAACGAGCTTTCCCTGGTTCTCCGCTTCCACCGGCAGCAGCCCGCTACCCGCGATGTCCGCGTAGATGAAGGAGAACTCCGTGTTCCAAGCCAACATCGCGGAAAACATCGCCGCCCGTTGCGCCCGGTCCGGCACCAGATGCATGTGGGAGCAGGGCACGAACTCCATGCTCCGCCCGCCGGAGTGGATGTCGATCACGACATCGCTCAAAGGAAACAACACCGTGGTCAGGTAATGCGCGATCTGGCTGGACACCGGGCCTTCCGGATCCCCCGGGAAGGCGCGGTTCAGATTCATCCCATCCAGTGGCGAAAGCCTGGTCGCCGCCTGCGCGGCGGGAAAATTGAGCGACGGGATCAGGATCAAGCGTCCCCGGACCTGTTCCGTAGTCACCTCCCGGGCCAGCTTCATCGCCGCGATCTGCCCCTGATATTCGTCCCCGTGATTGCCTCCGAGAACCAGCACCGTGGGACCTGCCCCGTTTTGGACGACCGTGACCGGAACCAGAACATTGGCCCAGCCGCCGAGGTTGTGGGAATATGGCACCTGAAGAAAGCCCTGCTGCTTTCCGGGCGCATCAAAATCAAGAGAGGTGAAAACCATGAGCTGCGAAATCGTGTAACGGATTCAAGGCACCAAACGGATACAGGCGGGAGAGGTCTGGGGCACCGGATCTCCGGTTGCGCGGAGATCCCCGCTGCCGGCATCGATGGAGAAGACCACCACATTGTTGCCCGGCATGTTGGCACAGAGCAGCCACCTGCCATCGGGAGTGATCGCCAGATTCTGGGGCCCCGTGCCGAGGCTGGGAACGATGGCGAACCGCTCCAGGTGTCCGTCACTAACCACCCGGTAGCAGGCCACGCTGTCATGGCCCCGATTGGTGCCATAGAGGAATTTTCCATCCGGGGTGATCTTGAGATCGGCGCAGTAACTTTTCCCGGTGAAACCGTCCGGCAAGGTCGATATACTTTCTCCCGCCGTCAAAGCGCCCGATCCGGCGTCCCAGTCAAAACGGGTCACCGAATTCGCCAGTTCGTTGATGGCATAAAGCCACTTGCCACCGGGATGGAAGGCGAGATGACGGGGGCCAGCGCCCGGCGGTGCGGCGACCGACGGCGGCGACAACAAGGAAACCCGGCCCTCGGCAGCATCGAGACGGTAACAAAGAATCTGATCCAGCCCCAGATCGGCGGAGTAGGCGAAGCGGTTGTCGGGACTAACGATGAAGCTGTGCGCGTAGGGACCGTCCTGGCGTTTCGGTTCGACTCCGGACCCTCCCATGTGTTGGTCAAATGAAGATGCCGGAGCCAGAGATCCATCCGGCAGCACCGGCAAGGAGGCCACGCTGCCGCTCGAGTAGTTGGCCACCAGCAAAGTCCGGCCTGTGGCATCGGTTTCCAAGTGGCAGGAAGCGGAGCCCTTGGTCGATTGACGGTTGAGCAGCCTGAGCTTTCCCTCCGATCCTTCCAGAGCATACGCCGCGGCCTCCTCGTTTTCCTTTCCTCCAAAAGCCTTCGCATGAATGGCATAGAGGAACCGGTGATCCGGAGACAGCGCAAGAAAGAAGGGATTCTCCACCCCTCCAGTGCGTTCCGCGGGTGTCAGCTTTCCGGACGGGAGATCGAGATGGTAGGCCTGAATGCCTCCTTTATCGCCGGGGGCGAAGGAGGAGACAAACACCAACGGATCGGCGGCATTCATGAGAGAAGTCGTGGCCATCAGGGAAAGACTGGACAGGACGCAGGGAAGGAGTGATCGAAAGGGTTTCATCATCGGGTAAAGGGTTATTTGGTTTCCCCGCCTTTCAATTCCGCCGCCATCTCCAGCAGCGCATCCATGATCTTCACGGATGCCTGAGGTTCGAGGTAATTGGTCCCGGGCCAGGTTTCGTAGCCGCCAAGATCAAAATGCCGGGGAGTGGGTAGATAGCCGTAGTACCCTCCCGCCAACTCAACGAGGAACGATTTCCCGAAAGGACTGCGCTTTTTGAACTCCAGCCCCGTCTCGGCGAATGTTTCGCAGGGCGTGCTCCCGATGCAGACATCACCGATCCGGAGCACCTGCACCGGGGCCTTTGTTTCCGGACTGGCCAGGGCCAGCCGCTGGATCCGGCCCGCATAAACGGTGGGCACATCCGGCTTGGCGAGCCGGGAGGCCTTGGCTTCCGTCTCCTTGGCCCACTGCAACAGATCCTCGTCCACTTTGCGCCAGGCGAGCCCCAGCTCGCGATACCTGGCCCCGAGCGGCGCGTGGTCCTGCCAGGTCACACTGGTGAGAGCGCTGTTGACCTTGGCCGCCACATCTTCTGCCACATACCGCATTTGCTCATACGGCTCTTTGCGTCCCCGCGGGGTGACGAAATTGATGTTGTTGATGTCTCCGCTCGTCCCATTGGCCATCATGGCGACAAAGGGAGGATCGCTGTCGTAATCCTTCTGCAGTTTTTTCAACGCTTCGCAATACATCCCGTAGTAGTCGGCGGAAATGTGACCGGGACCGACCCCGCCGACGTAATGCAGCGAGTAGGCGGAATACACCGAGATGAGCCGTCCCCCGGGCTCCCGCAGCGCGATGAAAGACACCGCCGGATCGGTCGGTCCGGCGGGCTCCACGAGATCGGGACTGCCAGCGGGAGGGTTCATCTTGACCTTGTCCGTCGTCCCTCCGAACGGAGTCACCGGCACCGTGCCTTCCTTCATGAACCAACGGCGGTTGAAGACATGCTCCGGCACCTCGACCGAGCCGAAGGCGATCTCCGCGGGACGGCGCACCGTCAGTGCCCGCCGCACCCCATCGGCGATTCTCCGCGCCACGAAACGCTGGTAATCGTTGAGTGCCGTGTCCGACGCATAGGGACGGGGCGCATCTCCCAGCGCACTCACGGCGGAATGGGTGTGGGTTCCCGAAATCAGGACGTTGGAGGCAGGAATGCGGGTGGTCTCCTCGATGAGTCGGCGGGCCTCCACGGCGACACTGCGGTGCAGCCCCAGCAAATCACAGACCACAAGCGCCACCCGGGTCGTGCCATCATCCAGAACCAGGCAACGGGCGTGCAGCTCATCGTGGATGTGCTCTGCCGGGAAGGGAAGGAATCCGCCCACCACCTCGCCTCCGAGTGGGGGGGTGATGTTGCTGGTCGCAGTTCCGGCCTGGAGGGCGGGCGGTGCTTTCTCTTCAGACCGGAGGATTCCGGAGCAGCACAGTGAAAGGCTCAGGGCAAAGGTCAGGCTTCTCATGGGGTGGGTCATTCCGGGACGTTGTAAGTTTGGGATCAGTTGGCTCCGTCCTTCCAAAGGTCTCCCAACATTTCGAGCAGGTTGTCGGTCAAAATCACGGAGGTGTCCTCCTGGACGACATTCGTGCCCAGCCAGGTCTCATAACCACCCAGTTGGTGCTGTTCCGGTGTGGGAAGGTAACCGTGGCGTCCGTTGGCAAGACCGATCACCATGGTCAGGGGGGCGGGGCTCTTCGCCTTGAGGTTGAGACCGATTTCGGCAAAGGTTTCGAACGGAATGCCGCAGACCGCAAGCCCCCCGATCCGGATGGCCTGGAGTTTGACGGTGAGAGTGTCTTCCTTGCGCTCGAAGGCGTTGATGGTGCTGTGGGCGTAATTCACGGCGAGACGGGGCAGTTTCTCAATCTCCGCCGGATCTTTGACCAACACCCTGCGGCGGGCCTCGTCGACCTGTTCTTTGGTGGGCCGCCGGTATTTCAGGGTGATCTCCCGCTGGATCATGCCAAGACGGGCGACGGCCTGGTGCTGGTCGATCTTGCCACAGGCCTTCCAGGCCGTGTCGGCGGCTTTCCCGGCGACAATCCGGATCTGTTCGAAGGGCGCGCGCGGCGGACGCGTCACACCGACCGGAATATTGTTGATGTCTCCCGAAGTTCCGTTCGACATCATGGCGACAAAGTTGTCATCCCCACGGACCCGTGACGGCATCAGTCGGGCGAACTCACCGAAGTAGTCCGCGGAAATCTGCGCTTTGTCCATCCCACCGACATAATGCAACGAGTAGTTGGCGAAAAGGACGAGCGGCCTGCGCTTCGCGTTCTGGACGGAAAGCACCGTGATGTCCGGATCGGTCGGACCGGCCGGGCGGTCCAGCACATCGGGACTGGTGCCGGGGTTCATTTTCACGGTGTCCATTTGACCAAACGGATTGAGCGGCATTTTGCCTGGCTTGAGATACCAGCGCCGGTTGAAGACCTCCTCCGGCAGAGGCGCGGCCGCCGCCCCCACCTGAGCGGGCTGCAGCCTTCCGTGGGCCTGCACAATGGATTCCGCCAGTCCCGCGATCAGCAGAGTGCGGTAGGCTCCGGCAGGTCCGGATGTGCCGTTGGAAGGAGGACCGGAATGGGTGTGGGTCGAGGAAATGAGCATGTGATCCACCGGAATCCCCGTTTTGCCGGCCGCAAGGGCCTTGGCCTCATCGAGCACTTCCGGCGCCGCTCCAAGGCTGTCCAGCACCACCATCGCGAGAGTGGTCGCGCCATCGCTAAGAACCAGAGCGCGCGCATAGAGGGGATCGTGGGCGCTTTCGGCCATGTTGGCGCTGAAACCGCCCGGCATGTTGAGAGGATATTCCTGCGGGGTCACATCCACCGCCGAGGCCCCCGCACGGAGCAGCGGTTCGGCTCCCCGGGATACCGGCAGAAATGATGCAAGGACACAAACACAAAACAGGGTTCTCATTTTGGAATAAGCTCAGATTTTATCGGCACCGCCACAGGGATCGATTTGCCGCAGCCCTTTGGCTTCCAGGGCACTGTAGACATCGGGAAGATCAAAGCTCGCCAACACGCCTGGAACGAAACTGGAGAGGGGCCATCGGTAATGTTCGGTCGTGGCAACCTCCTCGTAACTGGTCAAGGCACGCAGCAACGTCACCTGTTTGACTTGGGGCGAGAGCAATGCCGCGAAGGCACCGGGCAGCGCGCCCCAACCTTTCGCCACAAGATGAATCTCCTGGCGTCCGGTTGCCACCAGCCAGTCGATGACCCGCAGCAGATCCGTGGTTTTTCCTCCGAGATAGGGACGGTCCAACATGTTGGCAAACGAAGCGTAAAAGAAATCGGCTCCGTAGTAGCTCAGAGGACCGCTGCTGGTGGTGCCGGGCAGAGACTCCCCCACCCCGCGGACATCCACCGCGATGAAATCGGCTTTGCCGGATTCCTGGGCAAAGATTTCACGCACCAACGGCTCCTCCCGGAGTTCCAGATCGGCTGAACGATGGGCCACGTAGAGCACGGCCCGACCGGGGGCCCCGGGTCCCGAGGCGGGACGGGAATTCCACGCTTCGTCGCCCGTCAGCCAGGTGCAGACTGCCTGCATGCCGGGTTCGGTGTCGACGTAGTAGTGAATGTGCTTCGCCGTGGGATATTTTCGAGAAGGCCCACCGGGCCGGGCAATGCGGTAGTCGGGGGGCGTCTCCACCGGTTTGGGCAGGCGCAGGGTTTCGCGGACCGCGCGGGCGAGATCTTCTCCGGCGACCGGACCGCGTTCCTTCCCCAAGCGACGGGCCTTTTCCGCGGTAAACGAAAACACCTCGCGGGCGCCTTCAAGCCGGTTCACCGAGCCCTTGTCCGTGCACCAGAGGGTTTCCTGGGCCTCAATGGT
>JADZAX010000318.1 GCA_020852405.1 Verrucomicrobiales bacterium | reverse complement strand
CCCCGCTGATGAAAGTGCCGGCTCTCGCGGTGCGGCAGGGAAACCTCTTCAAGGTCACCTCCGACATTCCCAACGACCAGATGTCGCTCGCCGAGCCGCTCGGCTGCTGCATGAACGCCCACTCTCGGCTCGGGATCGGGCTGAAGGACACCGTTGCCGTGATCGGCGCCGGGCCCATCGGTATCATGCACGCCTGTCTCGCCCGGCTTCAAGGCGCGCAAAAGGTTTTCGTGTTGGACAACAATCCCGCCAGGCTGGAAATGGCGAGACGTTTCGACATCGATGGCGTGGCGCTGGTCCGGGAAGACGGTGGTCATCGTGACGAGATCCGCGAGTGGACCGATGGCTTCGGAGCCGACGTCGTCATCACCGCCGTCAGCGCGGCTGCCGCGCAGAACGATGCCCTCGAGATTGCGGCCAAAGCCGGGCGGGTGAATTTCTTCGCCGGCCTGCCCAAGTCGAATCCGATCGCATCGCTCGATGTGAACCAGATTCATTACAAGGAACTCGTCGTCAGCGGCAGTTACTCGGAAAAGAAGAGCGATTTCCAGGCCGCCTTCGCGCTGCTCCACAGCGGAAGATTTCCGGCTGACAGGATCATTACTCATCATCTGCCCCTGGAGCGTGTTACCGAGGCCTTCCCGCTGATGGAATCCGGGGAGGCGCTCAAGGTCTGCATCGAACCGGCCGGCCGGTGATCCCACCATGTTGACTCGACCATGAAGTTCTTTGTGGCCAGAAACCTCGCGATCCTTGCCGCCGGATGGGGCATTTTTTGCCACTCCGCAATGCCCCGCTTGGCAGCGGAGGAGATGGCTCCGGTGAAGGTGCTCGATGATTTCGATCAACCCTTCCTCTTCAGCTATCTCTCCTGGCAAGACAAGGCGGTGACCCGTGATGGGGTTGCGATCCTGCGGGGTTTTGACAATCGCGGAGGCGCGGGAATCAATGTTCAGTGGGACTTGGCGGCCGACGGCGATCTGTTGCCAGCGATCCGGGTGAAAGTGGGAGCGGAAAACCAAGCGGCGGCACTGGTCGTTTCTCTGCGGGATGGCAAGGATGGATCGGCTCGCTGGGAATTTCCGCTCGGGGAGGTTGCGGTCGGTGCTGACGAGTTTGTCACCATTCTGCCGAGCGAAGGCGCATCGCTTTCGGATCCGAACTCTGTGGAAAAAAGCGGCATGCCCGATCTCAGTGACATCCGGCAGCTGCAGTTGATGGGTGATTGGGTCGGCCCGAAGAAGGTTGATGTGGAGGTGACCGCCCTCTGGCTGGTGAAGCCGACGCCGGCGCTGCTGGCGGCGCGCGCCGACCGGGAAAAGAAGCGACAGGCCAAGGCCGAAGCCCAGAATCGTGAACGCGAAAACCTAATCGCGCGCTACCGCAACCGCACGGAGCATTCGCCAACTGTGGAACATCTTTCGGCGGTCGCTCCGGATGTGATTGCAATTGAGATCCAGGCGGGTCGGGTGGTTCCCGGTGGATTGGTGCGATACGTGCCGCAACCAGAGGACACGATGAAGGAAAAGAAGAAAGCGGATGGTGAGATCGAGTTGGTGCTCCTGGAACGCGATGGAAAGAAACTCGGCTGGTTGGTTGGTCCGAATCGCGAATGGCTGACGCTCTGGGAATCGATCGTGGGCGATCCCTTGCTGGAATTCCTCGGAGACGAGGCGGCCAACTTCCAAGTGGTTTCGGAGGACGATCCGGGCTTTGCTTCCGCAGCGACGCCAGTAAGCATTTTTCGCAAAAGTCGGGCGAATGGCTGGGCTCAGGGCCCCGAGCAGGTGGCCCTTCGGCATACCTATTATCTCAAGCTGGCGAAGCCACTGACAGTGGGGAAGACCTACACGGTGGCTCTCGGCGGCTTGAACACACGAGATGCCAAGGTGACGTGGATGTTTGATCCAGGCACGGTGAGAAGTGAGGCGGTTCACGTGCATCAAATCGGATACCGGCCGGACGATCCGGTGAAGCGGGCTTTCGTGTCCTGCTGGTTGGGCAACGGCGGCCGGATGGAATTGCCCGGGTCGCTGGACTTTTCACTCGTCGATGATGCCATCGGAAAGGTGGCCTTCACCGGCAAGGCTGAAGTGCATTTTCCCGCGACGAAGGACGAGGAGATGGCGCGCACCGCGAACTTCAACGGGACCGATGTCGCACGGTGCGATTTCTCGGCTTTTCAACTGCCGGGACGATACCGGGTCGTGGTTGCCGGCGTGGGCTGTTCCTATCCCTTTGAGATTGGCAGGGAAACCTGGCGCAAAGCATTCCTCACCCAGATGCGCGGACTATTCCATCAGCGCAGTGGCGTCGAGTTGGGGCCTCCCCATACCGATTTCAACAAACCGAGGGACATGCATCCCGCCGATGGGTATCCCGTCACCCGGACCCGCTACCGTGCCGTTGAGAAAGGCGAAACGGCATACGCCGAGTATGCCGCCGGAGATACCGGAGAGCCGGTGCCCCAGGCGGCGGGAGGGTATCATGATGCCGGGGACTGGAATCCCCGGCGGGTCACCCACATGCGATCGACGATGGCGATGCTGGAGGTGCTCGATCTGTTTCCGGAATCGGTTGCCGCTCTGAAGCTGGATATTCCGCCGATCAAGGGAATACCTGACATTCTCACCGAGGCGCTCTTCGAATTTTCCTTTTTCGAAGGACTTCAGCAGGAGGATGGCGGTGTCGGCTCCACCGTGGAAAGCAAGGGCGATCCTTTGGTGGGCGAGGTGAGTTGGCTCAACAGTTTTCCCAGCTATGTCACTGCGGGCGATTATGCCGGCAGCTGGTATTACGCGGCTGTCGGCGCCCGGCTATCCCGCTTGCTGGCCCCTTACGATGCGAAACGCGCCGCCGGAATTCGCGAGAGTACGATCCGCGCCTTTGAGTTCGCCGAGAAGGATCACGCCCGCGATCGGGCCGAAGGATTGACCGCGAAGCGCCCCGAAGAATGGCGGCATCTCGACTTTCGGAATCTGGCGGCGCTGGAGCTCTACCGACTGACGAAGGAGCCAGCCTACCACAAGGCCTTTCTCGAGGACTCCGTGCTCACTGCGGAGCAACCAGAGGTCTATGCCTACGGCAAACACATTCAGCGAGAGCACGCCTTTCTCTACGCGCGACTGCCCGGAGACCTGGGCGATCCGGCATTGAAAACCAAGGCCGAGGCGGCGGTTCGCGGGATGGCGGAGCGGGCGCTCGCATACGCGGGAAAAAACGCGTGCAATCTCACCACTCCCGATCGATTGAAGCCTCAGTTTATCGGTTTCTATACTTGTCCCGATGCCTCAGATTTGGTCCATGCGCACGTTCTCACCGGAGACAAGCGCTACCTCGCGGGAGTGGTTCAATCGACCCAGTTCCAGAGCGGCTGTAATCCCAACAACTGGGTCTACATCACCGGACTCGGCGCCAATCCCGTCAAGCATGCCTTCAAACTGGATGCCCGCCGCACCGGCCAACCGGTGCCGGCCGGGCTGGTTCCTTATGGCAATGTCGACTTCACCAAATGGAATCATCAGGGCATCACCTGGCCGATCACCTGGGTCATTGGAAAGTCGATGGTGCCGAATGCCTATTCCTGGCCCACCACCGAAGCCTATTGGGACCTCGGCGGCTGGCCGATGCTGGAAGAATTCACCGTCGATGCCTGGGCGGACAATATTCTGGTGTGGGGTTATCTCGCCGAGCGACCCTGACCATTGCTTTTTCATGATTCATTGCCAACTCCTCATCGACGGTCAGTCCGTCCCCGCCTCAGATGACGCGACCTACGAGATCCCTTCTCCGGCCAGCGGAGAGATCGTCGGGCAGGCCGCCGCTGCCACGTCCAATGATGTCAATCGGGCTGTCGCGGGCGCGAAAAAGGCTTTCGCCGCCTGGTCAACATTGACTGCGTGGGATCGGGAAAAGATCATTCGCAAGGCGACCGCGCACGCCCGAACCAAGTCGACCGAGATTGGAAGACTGATGGCGCTGGAACAGGGAAAGCCGCTCCATCAAGCGGTCGGCGAAGTGTCGTCGTCCTGTGACATGATTGACTACTACGCGGCCGAAGGGGTCCGAATCGAAGGGACGATCAACCCGACCGAGAAGTCGGGCTACCATTCCTGGGTCACCTATCAACCTGTCGGCGTGTGCGTGGCGATCTCGCCATGGAATTATCCCGTCGCGCTGCTGGCGTGGAAACTCGGTCCGGCCTTGGCGGCGGGTTGCACCATGGTGGTGAAGCCATCGCCGGTGACGCCGCTGTGCGCGACCGCCTTTGGCGAAGCGCTGATCGAGGGCGGCATTCCGGCGGGAGTGATCCAAGTTGTCACTGGTCCCGGACCGGAATTGGGCGACATGCTGGTGAAGCATCCCAACGTCAAAAAAGTGGCCATGACGGGATCGACGGCCGTGGGCAAACGCATTCTCGAAAGCTGCGCGCCGCAGTTGAAAAAGGTGTCTCTCGAACTCGGTGGTCATTGTCCCGCCATCGTCTGCGCCGACGCTGATCTGGATCTCGCCGCCCGGGTGATCGCCTACAAAGGCTTCCGCAACGGCGGCCAGTCATGCAGTTCGGTGAACCGGGTGTATGCGCACCGGTCGGTCCATGACGGGTTGGTCTCCAAACTGAGAGGGCACGCCCAAAGCATGACCCTGGGGGATGGCATCACCGATCCCGCCGTCGACAACGGTCCCATGGCCACGGCGGAAGCGCGGGCCAGGGTGGAAGAGCACGTGGCTGACGCCCTGGCCCATGGGGCCACCCTCATCTGTGGCGGCGCACGGCCCGAGGGAGATGCCTTTGCCAGAGGAAACTACTACCTGCCCACCATTCTCACCGGAGCGACTCCGGAAATGCGGATGATGCGGGAGGAAACCTTTGGTCCGGTGGTTCCAGTGGCGGCCTTTGATGATCCCGATGACGCGGTGAATCTGGCCAACAGCACTCCCTGGGGCCTTGTCTCCTACCTGTTCACCCGGGATCTGGCGACCACTTTCCGCGCCAGCGAAGCTCTCGAATCCGGCACCATTTGTGTGAATCACGGCGCGGTCAACACGCCCTACGGTCCCTACGAAGGATGGGGCGACAGTGGTTATGGTCTCGAACTGTCGCGCCAGGCCATTTTCGAGTATCTCAAAACCAAACACATCAAACTGGCTCTCTGACATGCTCCTTTCCCCGGATCAAACCCGTCACTTGTATGAGCATGCCGCTCTTCACCACTATGCGGTTCTGGCGGTCAATGCCGACAGTCCTGGGGCCGTCACCGATTGTCTCATCGCCGCTGCCGAATGCGGGGCTCCGCTCATCATCGAGACCAGTCTCTGGCAGCTCACCGGCCACAGCTACGGAGCCGGAGATGCCTGTCTCGGTTTGGATCGGTATCTTGCGGAGCTTCTCCTGATGGCCGCCAGCAAGCGTTTCCAGTCGGTCCCGGTGGTGTTTCACACCGACCACATCAAAGGCCCTGAAACTGTCCGCATTCTGGAGCATGCCATCCGGTCCGGGGCTTCCAGTGTGTCTTTGGACTCCTCCGAACTGGAACCGCAGGAGAACATCTCCTTGATGAGCGCCTTGTGCGCCT
This sequence comes from Verrucomicrobiales bacterium, assembly GCA_020852405.1. Classification (GTDB taxonomy): domain Bacteria; phylum Verrucomicrobiota; class Verrucomicrobiia; order Verrucomicrobiales; family DEV007; genus JACKQE01. The sequence goes on along the minus strand of JADZAX010000318.1, from coordinate 17,827 downwards.
ATGCGGAAACCGCCGGGCTGCCGGTGACGTTGGAAATGGAGGCCGGTGTCGATGACGGCGTGACCGGCCTGGACGAGACCCGGACTCTCTTTGGTGAGGTGGAGCGACGCCATCCCGGCCGTCTGGCTCTCTGGGCACCCGGAGTGGGGACGCGGCATGGACTGGACGCCGACCTCGGAGGCTTCAGTCCGGAGGCGGTGCGCCAACACCAACAACTGGCCTCCGACCTGGCCGGCCGACCGATCGGCATCGCTCTCCACGGATCCTCCGGGCTGAGCCGGGGGCAACTCCAGGACGCTGTGGCTGCCGGCGTGACCAAGGTCAACTGGTCGAGCGAATCGCTGCTGATCCGCTCCCAGTCCGCCAGAGCCTATTTTGCGGAGAACGGGGCCGCTCTGGAGAAAGGCGCCCCAGGTTTCAAGGCGGTGGCCATGGACCATGGCATGCAATCCTTCATCTCCCAACGTTATGTGCCAAAGGTGGTCGAAAGAATGCAAGTGCTGCTCGGTTCCGCTCCGCTTCCCGTTGACTTTGATTCTGCCGGTGGCAACCTTGAGTGACGTGTTGGGGGAGCGTGGACTCTGGAACTCACTATTTTGAAAACCTCTCCTTCCCTGCCCTTTTCCCTGCTCCTGGGTTTTCTGTTGACCGCGGTGCCATGGTCTTTTTCCTCGGCTCAAAGTTCGGCCCACGGCTGGGTGACCAAGGCGGCCGATTGGCAAAAGCTCAAGGAAGGTAAACCCATTTTTCTCAGCACTCCTGCCGAGGCTCTGAAGAGCAAGCCCACCGAAACTGCGGCGATTCTGGTGGACAGTGCTCCCCATGAAGTCTGGGCCGTCATAGCCGACAAAGAGGGCGCGCCCAAGTTCATCAAGGGCCTCAAAAGCGCCAAAGTCCTGAAACGGGGGCCCGGATACGAGTTGGTCGAGCAGAAGATGACCGTCGGCCTGATCAAAGTGACGTACGTCCTCAAGGACGTCTCGGAGCCTCCCGATACAGTGAAATTCAGCCGCCACAGTGGAGACATGAAAGAAATTGACGGGTTCTGGAAGTTTTACCCGGTGGACGGAGGAACAAAAACCCTGGTCGTGTACCGTCTCGGATTGAAGCCCGGCATGGGAATTCCGGACCTATTCGTTCACAGTTCGTTGAAAACGAGCCTTCCGGAGGCCTTGCGGGATGTGAAGGGAGAAGTCGCCCGCAGGCGGGCTCACAACTCGGAATCCTCCAAAAAGCCCTCCGTGTTGAAGCCCTTGAAGTCCCCCAAGTAGGAGGTATTCGGCCCCTTGGTGGTTCCGGGTTGTCCCAGGGGACCAGGCAATCACCGGAGATTCATGCCAGCAGTTTCTCCACCACCTCGCCATACACGTCCGTGAGGCGGAAATTGCGCCCTTGGAAGCGGTAGGTGAGGGATTCATGGTCGAACCCGAAAAGATGCAGGATTGTGGCGTGCAGGTCATGAACATGCACCGGCTCATCGACCACTCCCCAGCCGATTTCGTCGGTTTTGCCAATGACTTGGCCTCCCTTGACACCGCCTCCGGCCATCCAGAGGCTGAACGAATAAGGGTGATGGTCCCGTCCCGTGACCGTCTTGAATCCTTTGCGGTTTTCTCCCAGCGGGGTGCGGCCGAATTCCCCGCCCCAGACCACCAGCGTGTCCTCGAGGAGACCCCGTTCCTTCAGGTCCTGGAGAAGTGCCGCGACGGGTTGATCTGAGATCTCGGTGTTGGTGGTCAGTTGAGCGTCGAGATTGCTGTGCTGGTCCCAGGTGGAGAGAAAGAGGGTGACGAACCGGACTCCGCGTTCCACAAGCCGCCGGGCCATCAGGCAGTTCCGCGCGAAGGAGGATTGGAAGCCCGTTTTGTCCTGCCGGTTCAATCCATAGGCTTCCAAGGTGGAGAGGGATTCTCCGGACAGGTCGATCAGTTCCGGAGCGGCGGACTGCATGCGGAAGGCGAGTTCGTAGTTCTCGATGCGGCTCGCGATTTCCGCCTGTCCGGATCGGTCGAGGCGCTGGCGGTTCAGGTCGTTGACCGCCGCGACCGTGCGGGCCTGCATCGTCGGAGTGATGCCCGGGGGATTGGCAAGATTGAGCACGGGGGTGCCGGTGTTGCGGAATTGGGCGCCGGAATACTGGGAAGGCAGGAAGCCACTGGACCAACTGGCGGCTCCTCCGGGAAGCCCACGTCCGAGGGTGGTCATCACAACATATCCGGGGAGATCGCGGGATTCACTGCCCAACCCATAGTTCAGCCAGGAACCCATTGTCGGCCAGCCCCGGAACGGTGTGCCGGTGAGCATCAGCAGTTGACCCGGCAGGTGGTTGAACTGGTCGCAGTGCATGGACCGGACCAGCGCGATGTCATCGGCGTGCCGGCTGAGGTGGGGCAGCAGGTTGGAGAGTTCCATGCCGCATTGCCCCTGGGGTTGGAAGGTCCGCGGCGTGCCCATGAGACGCGCCGTTTCTTTTTGGGTGAAAGCGAATTTCACCCCTTGGAGGAGTGACTCGGGCATGGGCTGGCCATCGAGTTCATTGAGCTTCGGCTTCGGATCAAAGAGATCCATCTGGCTCGGGCCTCCCTCCATGAACAGGTAGATGCAGCGTTTTGCCCGCGGCGCGAAATGCGGTCCCCGCGTGGCTTCGGCGGCGAGCAGCCCCTCGTCCCGGAGCAACGATGCCAGAGCCACGGTGCCGAGACCGCTGCTGAGAAACTTCCGCCGGGAATGCGGTGAACCGGGGAAAGGGAGATCAATCACGGGTGATGAATTCGTCGAGGTTCAGCACAATTCGTGCGGTGGCGGTCATGGCCAGCGTGGCATCGGACGAGGCCGCGAGGAAATCCCGGTGCGCTGCCGTCAGGGTGGCCATCTCGGCCGGGGTCGCCTCACGGTTGAGACAGTGGTGGACCAGCTCATGGAGGGCTCCGGAAAGATCATCCGCATGCCGCTGCGACACCTTGCGTCCCAGCGTTTCACTGCATTCGAAAAACACCGGATCATTCAACAGAGTGAGCGCCTGCATCGGCGTGTTGGTCCTCTCCCGCCGGGTGCATGCCGAGCTGGTGTCCGGGGCGTCGAAGGTGGTCAGCATGGGGTAGAGCACCGTGCGTGTGAGGAAGATATAGAGTCCCCGCCGGTAACGGTCGGCCCCTTGGCTTTCGGGCCATTTCACACTGCGACCGACTTCGGTGACAAACTCAGGAAGGGGGGGGTAGATGGCGGGGCCGCCCAGTTTGGCGGAGAGCAGCCCGGAGGCTCCGAGGTGGAGGTCGCGGACCGTCTCCGCGCTGCAACGGAAACTGTTCTGCCGCCAGAGGAGTTGGTTGGAGAGGTCGTCCCGGAGGTTGTCCGACGCCTGGCGGTAGGTCTGCGACATCACGATGGTGCGGATCAGTTCCTTGCGGCTCCATCCGAGTCGGCGATACTCCGAGGCCAGCCAGTCGAGCAGTTCCGGATGGGTCGGGGGCGCCCCATGGGTGCCGAAGTCATCGGTCGAGGTCACCAGTCCTTCCCCGAAGAGATGCTGCCAGATCCGGTTCACCGCCACCCGGGCCGTCAACGGATTGGCTTCGTCGAACAACCATCGGGCCAGGCTGAGGCGGTTGGGTTGTCCGGAGGTCGGAAAGGGATGGAGGACCGCCGGGGTGCCCGGAGTCACTTCTTCCCCGGTCCGGGCGTAATCCCCCCGGATGTGGAGGTGGGTGGGCCGCAGGTCCGATGTCCGCTCGGTCAGGGTCTGGGCCTTGGTCGCGGGTTTGGGCGGTGTCAGGGCGAGATGGCGTTCGAGGGCGAGACGCCGGTCCGCCCATTCGGGATCGATCCGGGGAACCTCTGGGTTGAGAGAACCGGAAGTTTCGGTGAAGGAGAGACGGAAACGCCCCAGCGTCTGGCCTGTGCCCAGCTTTTGTGCCAAGGTGAACTTGATCCGGCTCCCGGCAGGAATTGATTCCGGTTCGGCGAGAGTGAAGACTGCCGCATGGGGTTGCCGGGTGCGCTGGGTCACTTGCCAGCCTTCGCTGGTGCCGGGATCGAGCACCTTTTCGAGGGCCTGCCCATCATGCTGATCGGCCACGGCACGATGGAATACCAGCCGGCGGGGTTTTACGCCGGGGGCTTCCACCTCGGCGAGGATCCATGACAAAGCGAAGGCGCCGTCCTCTCCCCGCCCACAGGGGGTGCCTAGTTCCCGTCCGGTGCCGTACGCGCCCAACGCTTCGAGCCGGAAGGCCGTCGCCACGAGGGGGGTGGTCAGTTGCTTCTCGAGAAGATAGGTGATGGTCGGGGGATTCTTCCCGGAGACGTCGATCGTCGCGTCGTCACCCACCGCCAATTCCAAACCGGCCGCCGTGGCGGTATCGGGCTTCAGAAATGTCCATTTACCGGCGGGCTCCGGCGGGGGCTGATGGTGTGGAGGATGTTCTGCCAAGGCCCGCTCCAGGACCAGCATCTGGGTTTCCCAGCTTCGGTGCTTGGCCTCCCAAGCGTTCCATTCCGGTTCGAATCGCACCGGAACCTCCGCGTCCTCGGTGTTGTTGAAGAAAGCATAAAGCTGGTAGAACTCGCGCTGTGCGATCGGATCGTGTTTGTGGTCATGGCATTCCGCACAGCCGAGGGTGAGGCCCAGCCAGACGGCTCCGGTGGTGGCGACGCGGTCCACCACCTGCTTGGTCCGGTCCAACTCCCGGTCGGCGCCCGCTTCGGTGTTGCGCAGGCAGTTGCGATGAAACCCCGTGGCGATTTTCTGCGACTGGGTGGCATTCGGCAGCAGATCTCCCGCCAGTTGTTCGATGGAAAACTGATCAAATGGGAGGTCGTGGTTGATCGCCTCGACCACCCAGTCCCGATAGACATAGGCCCAGGGGCGCAAATCGTCCCCCAGATAGCCGTCGCTGTCGGCATACCGTGCCATGTCAAGCCAATGCCGCCCCCAGCGCTCCCCGAAATGCGGGGAGTCGAGGAGTTGCCGCACCTTGGCCGCATAGGTTGCTTCTGGATCGCGCTGCCAGTCCACAGCGAAGGCTTCACATTCCGCCCAGTCCGGAAGGAGGCCGGTAAGGTCAAGGTGGAGACGTCGGAGCAAGGTCAACGGCGGCGCCGGTGGGGAAGGGGCAAGGCGTTCCGTGGCAAGCCGGGACCGCACGAAGGCATCGATGGGTGTCAGGGCGGCATCCTTTCCCGGGATTGCCGGCCTCCGGACCGGTTGGAAGGCCCAATGATCGGACCCGCCGGCCACTGCAAGGCAGGATCCAAAGATCATGCTGCAGCCACCAAGGACCATGGAGAGAAAGCGGAACATCGGGACGGAGACATCAGCCTACCGGTTCCTGCCCGGTCCGGCAAGATCCCGATCAGCGCCAGACTTCCTGGATCGGGACTACGGGGCTGGCAAGGGCACCTGCACCGGATGCATCAGGTAGGCCAGCAGGTCCCGCACCTGCGTTGGCGAAAAGGCCAGCAGCAGGCCTTCGGGCATCAAGGAAATGGGCAGGGTCTCTTCTTTGGCGATGGCGCCGCGCTCCAGCACGGTCTCTTCGGTGAGCAACCTCAGGGTCACGGTCCGTTCGCTCCGGGCGGCCACCACGCCGCTGAGGACACGACCGTCAGCGAGGGTCAGAACCGTCATCCGGTAGTCCGCCGCGACCTCGGCGCTGGGATCCGCGAGGTTCCCGAGCAGGTAGTTCAGGTTGGCCCGGCCCGAGCCAGTCAGGTCGGGACCGACCTTGCCACCCTGCCCGTAGAGAGTGTGGCACGCAGCGCAGACGTTTTGGAAGACCAGACGACCCTGGCTGCGGTCGGCCTGCGCAAGGACTTCCGGGGTCAGTTCGGATTTGAGCCGGGTGACCAGCGCGCGTTTGTCGGCGGCGGACTCCCGCACATCGCCCCAGACTTCACGGAGCTGTTTGGTTAGAGGGTCATTCTTGAAGGCAAGGATCTGGCGGGCATGGAACGCCGTGAGATCGGCCCGCGGGATTTTGCCCCGGGCCACCTCGTCCAGAAGCGGACCCGCGAAGGAGGGGCGCGAGACCAGCGTGTCCATCACCGCGGGTCGTTCCGCCGGGTAGAATTTCCCGTAGGTCGCCGCCAGGGATTGTCCGATTTTCACATCGTCGAACAGCGCCAGTCCGCGCACCGCCGTGGCATTGAGAATGCGGGTGCCGAGGAGACTTTCGCAGACTTGCCTCAGATCGGGTGGTTTGTTGTCAATCAAAGTGCGCAGGGCCGCCTCGCGCATGGCCATGTCGGCTTTGCCATCGAGGGCCACCCGGCGCACCTCATCGAGGGCTCGACCATCGCCGAACACCGCTCCCAGATCACGCATCAGGCTGTCTGCAGGATTGCCCGCGGCCGCGGCGAAGGCGTCCCAGGTGCCCGGTTTGGGGGCTCTCCGCCAGCCCTGCAACCCGTCACTGATGCCCTGGAGCAGCGCTTTTTGTTTGGCGGCGTCCGCTTTCCCCGCCAGGGTCAGCAGGGGATCGAGAATGCCGGGTTGCTTCTCCAACTGTCCGGAGAGCGACCGGGCGATCCAGCGCAGCAGATCAGGCCAGGCAGTGTTGGCGGCAATGTCCCGCAGCGTGGCGGGTTCCCTTGGAGCAAGGGGAATGAGTCCGTACCAGACCATCGAAGGCAGGCTGTGGTCGGCGGCGTCTGCCGGGTGCGCGGCGAGGGCACGGCCCAGGGGGCCTCGTTTTGCCACCGGCAGGCGCTGCAGCACCGAGGCCAGGGAGAGCCGCACCATGGAGGAGGGATCCGTTTCCGCGAGGCGGACGAAGGTGTCCGTCACCTCCGGTTCGTCAGGGTAAACTGTTCCCGGGAGGGGACCGGTGATGGTGTCGAGCGGCCAGGCATCGGTGAGCAACCGGATCGCCCAGACCCGGAGGTGTTCGTCCTTTTCCCGGAGGAGAGCGAGGAGTTGGCTGCGGTCTAACGAGCCCAAGGCGTTTCTCGACCAGAGCGCCCGCAACCGTTGGGGCGAGCCCAGCGAGCTGTCTGAGACCAGAGCCTGGAGCGTTTCCTTGGCGTCGGCAGAACCGTGGCCATCGACGAGCCGACGCCGGGCCTGGCGGTCATACCAGACATTGGGATGGCGGACGAGGCGTTGCAGGGCCGCTCCATCAGGCAGGGCGAGGTCGGCCAGATCAGGCACTGCGGGATCGCCATGACTGATCCGGAAAATCCGGCCGCTGGTGCGGTGGACGCCGGTGCTTTCGTGGCATTCACCCGTGTCGCTCCAGTCCAGCACGTAAGCCGAACCGTCCGGTCCGGTGCCGAGATCGATGCCGCGGAACCACGGATCCGATGCCAGAAAAATGTCCGCCTGATGCCGCCCGACATAGGCACTGCCCTCCCGTTCCAGCCGTTCCACATTCGTCCGCCGACCGTGCATGTTGAGTGTGAAGAGCCGGTTCCGCCATTCCGCCGGCCACTGGTCGGCCTGGTAAATCATCATCCCGATGTGGGCGTGGCCTCCGCCGAGGGCGTTGGCTTTACCTTCCCGTGAGTCCGACCACGCGCCCTTGGTATCGAAATGCCAGTGGTCGGCGATCATGTCGAGCCGGTCGTAGACTCCCGGATTGGGGTCCGCGCCGAAGCTTTCTTTGAAATGCGCTCCGGGCATCATGTGCCAGAGATGGCCGTTCACGGTGTTGATGAAAAACAGCTCGCCATTCTCGTCCCAGTCATGTCCCCAAGGGTTGGTCGTGCCATGGCAGAGCACCTCCACGACCTTCCGCTCTGGATGAAATCGCCAGATTCCGCCCTCGATGGGAATGCGCTGGTCATCGGGAGTTCCGGGTGCTCCCAACTGGCCCGGACAGGAGTGCCCACTGCGTCCATAGAGCCAGCCGTCGGGCCCCCAGCGCAGGCCGTTGGCGAAGTTGTGGTAATTGCTCTGCGCCACCGTGAACCCGTCGAGCACCACCTGGGGCGGTCCGTCAGGCACATCGTCCGCGTTGGCATCGGGGAGGAAGAGCAACTGCGGGGGGCAGAGCAGCCAGACCCCGCCCCGTCCCACCTCGATGCTGGTCAGCATTTGGGCGTCGTCCGTGAAGACGGTCCGCCGGTCGGCCGCTCCATCATGATCCGTGTCTTCGAATATCAGCACCCGGTCCCGCAGGCCGAGGTCGAAGCGTTTGGTCCGTTCCGCGTAGGTGAAGTTTTCCGCCACCCAGAGACGGCCCCGGGCATCCCAGGCCATCGCGATGGGGTTCTGCACGTCCGGTTCGGCGGCGAAGACCTGGACACGGAAACCCGGTGGCAGGGTCATCCCGGCTGCGGCCGCGGCAGGGGTGGGAGGGGATGCCGTGGGATCGGGCTCGGAATTGTAGGGCGTGGGAAAATCAGCGGCCAGGGCCGTGCCGGCTAGGCACACCAGCATTGAAAAGACGCAAAAAAGAGGACGGGAAGGAGCCATGGCGGGGAAACGCATCGCACGCGGCCAGGCTTCCGGCAAGTGCGGAGGCGCGTGACCATCGGGACCCAGGGGCTCTTGCCTCCAGGCATTTTGAAATTGGTGTATGCATTCCGCCGGGAAGCATGGCCAATAGGATCGCCACCTTCCTCTTCCCAACCAGTCCGGTCGGAAAAGCTGCGCGATCACGTCGGGAAGTTTGCTCGCCTTCGCTTCCGGAAACCGGCTTTAATGGATTCCTGTGAACGTCCACCGACTCCTTCCGTTACTTTGCGCCCTGGGACTTGCCACCGAGCTGGGGGCCGCCGGACCTCCGGATTGGCTGGTGGTCGAAGGCCCGGCTTCATTCGAACTTCCGGTGAATGCTCAGGGAAAACGTTCCCGGGCCCGGCTGCGGCTCACGGCGGATTTCGCCGACGTGGCGGTGCTTTGGGACGGGCGGATCGTGGCGCGGATCGAAGCCTACGATCCGCCTGTGGAGATCGATCTCCTACCGCAGATCAAGTCCGGTGGCGGCCTGCTGACCCTGCGGGCGGAATCCCTGCCCGGGGCTCCCTCGGCCCTGGCGGCTTCCTTGGAACTGACGGAGGCCGACGGCTCTGTCAGCACGCTTTCCACGTCAGGGACCTGGCGGTTGGCGGGAGGCGGGACGCCGCGCTCCGCCGGTCCGGTGGATCCCCGGCGCTGGGCGCCGAACCAGCTTCCGGAGGTCAGCCCCTTCGCCGAGTACAACCAATGGAAAGAAGCTCTCTCTCCCGACGGACGCGACACCGCGGAGGGCGCGCGGCTTTCGCCCCTGCCCCCGGGGTTTGAAATCGAGCGCATCCGCACCGCCCAGGCGGGTGAGGATTCCTGGGTCAGTCTGGCCATCGATCCGAAAGGACGGCTCATCATTGCCCGGGAGCAGCGAGGTCTCCTGCGGTTGACGCTGTCGGACAACGGACGTGAGGTGGTCTCGGTCGAAGTGGTGGATGACACCCTCAGGGAATGCCGGGGCCTGGCTTGGAAAGACGGCGCCCTGTTTGCCAATGCGAACAACACCAAAGGCCTCTACCGGCTGCGGGACACGGATGGCGACGATCGCTTCGATGAGATCCTGCTCGTCCAAACGACGGAGGGCGGCGTCGGTCATGGAAGGAACGATCTCGCGGTGGGACCGGACGGCAGCCTGAATGCGATCCACGGCGATGATATCGGCGTGCCCGGTGGTGCGACGCGACGCACCGTGCCGGAGCCCGGCGCCCCCCGTGAGCTGGGGCATTGGGTGAGGATCCAGGGTAGTCCGCCCGACAACGGATGGGAGATCATGGCCCGTGGTCTGCGCAATCCCTACGGCATCGATTTCAATGCTGACGGCGAGGCCTTTACCTACGATGCGGACAATGAGGGCGATGTCGGGTTGCCCTTTTATCGTCCGACGCGGATCAATCATCTGGTCTCTGGCGCGAATTATGGCTGGCACCAGGACCGGGGCAACACCCGCAGCCTGCCGGTCTGGGCGCCCGACAGCGTGCCCACGACCTTCGACGTGGGGCGTGGTTCCCCCACCGGGGTGAAGTTCGGCACCCGGAGCCGTTTCCCGGCCCCCTGGAAGGAGGCGCTGTTTGCGCTCGATTGGGCCTACGGACGCATTGTGGTGACCCATCTGGTGGCCCGCGGTGCCAGCTATCATGCGAGCGGCGGGGTGTTCCTCGAAGGCCGCCCGCTCAATGTCACCGATCTGGATTTTGACGCGGAGGGCGATCTGTGGTTTGTCACCGGAGGCCGCAAAACGCAGTCGGCGCTCTACCGGATTCGTTATACCGGGGAGACCACCGCTCCCTTGGAGGGGGATCATTTCCGCGCCCGGGCCGGATTTTCCGCCACCCGGCGCGCGGCAAGGAAGGCGTTGGAGGCTTATCATGGAAAGCAGGATTCCGGAACCGTGGAAGCCGCCTGGTCCGCGCTGGGTGACGCCGATCCCTGGATGCGAAATGCGGCCCGTGTGGCTGTGGAAAGCCAGCCTTCCGCCACTTGGCGGGACCGGGCCTTGGCCTCCGGGGACGGCCTGAGGGGCCTGACCGCCCTGCTCGCGCTGGTCCGTGCCGGGGACGATGCCGACCGGGACCAGGTCCGGGAGAAAGTCGCGGCCTTCGACGCTTCACCCGGGTGGAGCCGGACCGCCAAGCTGACCTGGCTGCGGATCCTGGAATTGGCGGCTCCCGTCCAGCCGGACGGACCCATGCGAGACCGGGTGTCCACCACCCTGCAGAGCTGGCTCCCGGATCTTTCCCCCGAGGTGAACCGCGAAGCGACCCGGCGTCTGGCCTTGCTGGGTGCCCCGTCCGGCGTGGCCTGGGCCCTGCGGTTCCTCGGGGAAGCGCGCGACCAGGGAGAAAGCCTGCATTATCTGGAAGTGCTCAGCGAGGCCGGGGCCGGATGGACACCCGGGCAGCGCGCGGTGTTCTTCCGTTCTTTGGCCCATGCGAAGCGTTTCTCCAACGGTGACCGTTTCATGACGGCATTTTTCCAGGAGGTCGAGAAAAACGCTCTGGCCAACGCTCCCGAGAGCGAACGGAACGAGTTGGCGGACCTGCTCAAGGAAGCGCCCGAATCCGCCCCCACGACTCCGGCACGGCCCTTTGTGCGGCATTGGACCATGGCGGACTTTGCCGGAGCGCAGCCCCAACCGGAGAAGCATGATCCGGCCCGGGGGAAAGCCTTGTTCACCGCCGCGCTCTGCGCCCGCTGCCATGTCTGCGGCACCGAGGGACGTCCCGTGGGGCCCGATCTGACCACCGTGGCAAGCCGCTTCAGCCGGGCCGATCTGCTGGAGTCGGTGCTCGATCCTTCCAAGGTCGTGGCCGAGATCCACCGGAATGTGGTCATCCAGAAGACCGATGGCAGCACGGTGATGGGGCGGGTGATCCAGAACGATTTCCGGCAATCGCTGCTGCATTTGTCGGTGAATCCCTTCGCTCCGGCGGAAACCGTGCCCGTGGCGAAGGCTGATATCGCGGGCTGGGAGGAATCCCCCATTTCCCCGATGCCGCCGGCCCTGCTTGACACCCTGACCCGCGAAGAGATCGCCGATCTGCTTAGCTGGATCGAGGCTGGCGGGAAGTGACGCCTATCCCAGGATCTGCGTCACCACTCTGCCATGGACATCCGTCAGCCGGTAGTCGCGGCCCTGGAAGCGATGGGTCAGGCGCTCGTGGTTCAGGCCGAGCTGGTGCAGCAGGGTGGCATTGAGGTCGTGCACATGGACCGGATCGCGCGCCACCTGGTAGCAGAAATCGTCGGTGCCGCCAAACACCGTTCCCGGCCGGATCCCTCCTCCCGCGAGCCAGACGGTGAAACAGGCGCCGTGGTGGTCGCGTCCGTGGTTGGCAGGCTCCAGTTTGCCCTGGCTGTAAGTGGTGCGGCCGAATTCCCCGGCCCAGACGACGAGGGTGTCGTCGAGCAGGCCGCGCTGTTTGAGATCGCGAATCAGCGCGGCGGCCGGTTGGTCGATGTCGCCGCATTGCAGTCGCAGGTCGCTGGGTAGGTTGTAATGCTGGTCCCAGCCGCGGTGGTAGAGTTGGATGAACCGCACGCCCCGCTCGGCGAGACGCCGGGCCAGCAGGCAGTTTGCCGCGAAGGAACCGGGCACACGGGCCTGGGGACCGTAGGCGTCGAAGGTGGACTCCGCTTCGCCCCGCGTGCTCATGAGGTCGGGCACCGAGGTCTGCATGCGCCAGGCCATCTCATACTGGGTGATGCGCGTGGCAATCTCAGGATCGTGTTGCAGGTCCGATTGGAAGCGGTTCAAGGCCCGCGCCGCATCGAGCTGGGTGCGCCGAGCCTCCGGGCTGACGCCGGGCGGATTCGACAAGTAGAGCACGGGATCGCCGGAGCTGCGGAAGCTCACTCCCTGGTGGTTGGAGGGCAGGAATCCGCTGCCCCAGAGCCGGGCATAGAGCGGGTCCGCCGGGCGGGCCGCGCTGCCGCGGGAAATGAGGACCACAAAGGCGGGCAGGCTGCGGTTCTCACTGCCCAGCCCGTAGCTGGTCCAGGCGCCGAAGCTGGGACGACCGGGCTGCTGGTGTCCCGTTTGCATCAGCGTGACGGCGGGGTCGTGATTGATGGCCTCGGTGTGCAGCGAGTGGATGAAGCACAACTCCCCGGCCACCCCGGCGGTGTGAGGGAGCAGTTCGCTGACCCAGGCGCCGCCGGGACCGTGGCGGGCGAAGCGGAAGCGCGAGGCCGCGACCGGGAGCGATTTCTGCCCGCTCGTCATGCCGGTGAGACGCTGCGTGCCCCGCACTGATGGGGGCAATTCTTTCCCATGCCATTTGGCCAGTCCGGGCTTGTGGTCAAAGAGGTCCAACTGCGAGGGACCGCCATGCATGAAGAGATAGATCACCCGCTTTGCTTGCGGCGCGACGTGGGACAGTGCGCTCTCGTCGCCCCGCAACAACGATGCCAGGGCCATGGCGCCAAGGTTCAGCCCGCCGCCGAGGAGGAAATGGCGGCGATTGACGGACTGGACGTGTGAGAGTGGGGGAGTCATCGGCGAGTGATGGCTTCGTCGAGATTGAAGAGCGTGTGCAGCGTGAGAGACCAGGCGGCCAGCTCCACCGGATCGAGCCCGCGCCCGACCGGCGACGCCCCGACGGCGACGAGATCCCGGGCTGAGCCGGGATCGGCTTTGAAACCTCCGCGTTGCCGCTCTAGCAGCGTCCGCAGAATGCCGAGTTCCGGCTCTGTGGGGAAGCGCGAGAGCACCCGGAGGAACGCGGCGCGGAGGCGCTGCTCGTCGTCGCCGGCTTCCTCCAGCACGACGGTTGCGAGGGCGCGTCCCGCTTCGAGGTAGGTGTCGTCATTCAACAGCAGGAGCGCCTGGAGGGGAGTGTTCGTGCGAGGCCGGCGCAGGGTGCATTTCTCCCGGGTGGGGCTGTCGAATGTCTGCATCGCGGGCGGCGGGAGCTGGCGTTTCCAGAAGGTGTAGAGGCTGCGGCGCCATAGTCCGTCGTCCCGGTCGGCGGAGTAGCGCTCCTCGCCGTCATAGGTCACGTCCGTCCACAGGCCGGGCGGCTGGTAAGGCATCACCCCGGGACCACCGGGACGGCGCGAAAGCAGGCCGGAAGCGGCGAGCGCCTGGTCGCGGATCATCTCGGCGGGCAGGCGGAATCTCGGTCCGCGGGTGAGGAGACGGTTTTCTGGATCGTCGGCGAGCCGGTCCGGAGAGGGGATGGAGCCTTGCCGGTAGGTGGCGCTGGTGACGATGAGTCGGAGCAGGGCTTTGACATCCCACCCGCTGTCGACGAACCGGCGGGCCAGCCAGTCGAGCAGAGCGGGGTGCGAGGGCGCATCACCCTGCAGACCAAAATCCTCGACGGTGTTCACCAGCCCCTCGCCGAAACACTGACGCCAGAGCCGGTTCACCGCCACGCGGGGGGTGAGCGGCTGGGTTTCCGAGACCAGCCACCGGGCCACTCCGAGCCGGTTGGGGGGATCTCCGAGCGGAAGGGCGGGGAGAAATGCCGGAACACCCGGCTCCACCGTCTCCCCAGGTTGGTCGTACTGGCCGCGGTTCAGAACGCGGGTCGTTCGGGGGGCATCCCGTTCCTGCATGACCAGGGTTCTCGGCAATTTTCCCCGCATCCGTTCCACCGCTTCCCGGGTCTTTCCCAGGGTGAGGTGAAGCCGCTGCAGGGTTTCGTCACCGCGTTCCTCCAGAAAGGCTTCCAGCAACAGCGCCTGCTGGGTGGCATCGCGCTTCGCCGGCCCGGCCGCGAGGATGGCGCGGGACTGTTGATCCCACCACCACCTGTGGATTTCGTCGTTCCCGAGAGCGCGGCTATGGAGGCGCCACTCATCGAGCAGGCCATAGTAGCCCAGCCCGTCGTCACGTCGTCCGATCCGGAGCGGCTCCGCATTGGTGATCGGACCGTCCAAGGTGTCCCGGCGGACTTCCCCCGCGGCAGGGCGCCCATTGACGAACAAGGTCAGCCCGGAGGCCTTGCCGGACCCGTCATGGCGGATGGCCACATGCAGCCACCGGCCTCCCGTCACTGGTTCGCTCAGGACGAGTTCGACGGCCTTGATGCCCCACTCCTGGATCAGGTGGACGTGGAGCCGACCATTCTGCCAGTAGACCTCGAACCCCCGCCGCCGTCCCTCCGGTTCCACTTTGCCGAGGATTCCGCTGAGGGCGCCGTCCGGCTTCATCCACCACCCGATGGTCCAGGCGCGGTCGGCTTGCAGCGGCGTGTCCGCCGGCAGTTCGAAATGCTGCATTCCGTCGAAACGCGCCGCCCGGCCGACGACCCCGTCGACATCCTCGGCCGTGCCCACGGAGCGGGCGGTTTCCTCCATCGGTTCGAAGCCGAACCGCGAGAGAAGACTCCTCTCCGGGGGCAGGGGAGGTTGATCGGTCAGGTGTTTCTCCCACCGGGCCAGGGCTTCGCGGTGTGGCCGCAGGGCACTGTCGAAGCCGGCCTCCGCGTCGGCGAGCTGAGATTTCAGGGCTTCCAAGGCGCGTTCGGCCGCCGCATCCGGCACCTCCAGGATCGGCGGGGGCGACTCCTCCCGGACGAGCCCGGTCTCCACCACGTTGTTGAAACAGGCGAAGAGCCGGTAGTAGTCGCGCTGTGAAAGCGGGTCATATTTGTGGTCATGACAGCGCGCGCAGCCGACGGTCAGGCCCAGCCAGACCACGCCGGTCGTTTCCACCCGGTCGGCGACATATTCCACCCGGTATTCCTCATCGATCACGCCGCTCTCATTGGTCACCATGTGGTTGCGGTTGAATCCGGTCGCGGTCCGCTGCTCCGGTGTGGCGCCGGGCAGGAGATCTCCCGCGATCTGTTCAATGGTGAACACATCGAATGGCAGGTTGTGATTGAAGGCTCTTACCACCCAGTCGCGCCACGGCCAGATCTCGCGCGTCTTGTCGCCGAAATAGCCGTTCGTGTCCGCATAGCGTGCCGCGTCGAGCCAGTCCACCGCCATGCGTTCTCCGAAGTGCGGAGAGGAAAGCAGGCGGTCCACGGCACGCTCATAGGCGTCTGGCGCGGAGTCGGAGAAAAATCGGTCCAGTTCCGCTGATGTGGGCGGCAAGCCCGTGAGATCGAAGGAGACCCGGCGCAGCAGCGTCGCCGGATCCGCCGCGGGGGACAATCGCAGCCCTTGCCCTGCCAGCCTTGCCTGGACGAAAGCGTCGATAGGGTTGACTGGCTGGGAGACTCCGGAAAGGGAACGGGGTATCTCCACGGCAGCCACCGGTTTGAAAGACCAGTGCGTATCGGGGACAGCGCCATCGGCAATCCATCGGCGCAGCGTCTCGAACTGGGACGGGGTGATGTTTTTCCCGGTCTTCGGCGGCGGCATCTTTTCCTCCGGATCCCGGCTGCTGAGACGGCGGATCAGGTCGCTTCTCTCCGGATGCCCGGGCACGATCGGATGGACGCCGGGATGGGTTTCCCGTACTGCCGCTTCGATCATGTCCAGCCGCAGATCCGCCTTCCGCGCCCCTTTGTCCGGGCCATGGCAGGGGAAGCAGAGTTCCGAGAGAATGGGACGCACCTCGTTGTTGAAATCGACCGACTCGGCCTTGGCGGCGGGCAGGACCAGGGAAACCAGTGCGATGAACAGGACGCGGACCATGGATGCGCCCACTCTACACCCGGGAAGTCCCTCCCGGGAATGAAGAAGCGCGCCGCAACCACGCCTGCGTGCCGCCACCGCCCTGACGGGGGCGGGCCTTGAGCCGGCAATGCCGCATCGAAATCCGGCCAAGTCGAAGGTGGAGGGCACCGGATCCCGGTTGCCGGGGATCCACTCCGCCGCTTTATTGTCGCCATGGAACCACTCTCACCCGAACGCATTCTTCAGACCGGTCTTGGCTTCTGGGCTTCCAAAGCGCTCCTCAGCGCCGTGGAAATCGAACTCTTCACTGAACTGGCCAAACATCCCGAAGATCTGGCCACCCTTTCCGGCCGGCTCGGGCTGCACCCGCGCGGGGCGCGAGATTTCCTCGACGCGCTGGTGTCGCTGGGTTTTCTGCAGCGGGATGAGGCGGGCGTTTATGCCAACACGCCGGAAACCGGGGTGTTTCTTGACAAGCGCAAATCCTCCTACATCGGGGGCATACTGGAAATGGCCAACAGCCGCCTCTACCCTTTCTGGGGGGCGCTGACCGCCGCGCTCCGGACGGGGGAGCAGCAGAACGAGGCCCGGGCGGGCGATGACATGTTCGCCAAACTCTATGCCGATCCGGCCAAGCTGAAAGAGTTCCTCCGTGCGATGTCCGGAGTCAGCCACGGGGCCAATCTGGCGATCGCCCGCCAGTTCCCCTGGAGTGGCTACAAAACCTACGTCGATGCCGGGACCGCGCAGGGCGATCTCGCCGTTCAGATCGCGCTGGCGAATCCCCACCTCACCGGCACGGGATTTGATCTCCCGGAAGTTGGACCAATTTTCGAGGACTATGTCGAGGCCAACGGATTGACCGGGAGGGTGGATTTTCAGGGCGGAAGTTTCTTCACCGATCCTCTGCCCAAGGCTGACGTCGTGCTTTACGGCCACATTCTGCACGACTGGGACCTGGAGCAGAAGAAGCATCTCCTCCGCGCCGCATGGGAAGCCCTGCCGGCAGGCGGGGCGGTGGTGGTCTACGATGCCATCATTGACGACAACCGTTCGCAGAATGCCTTCGGTCTTCTGATGAGTCTCAACATGCTGGTCGAAACCAGCGGCGGTTTTGATTACACCGGGGCCGATTGCCAGGTATGGATGCGCGGGGCCGGATTCCGTGAAACGCGCGTCGAGCATCTTGTTGGTCCCGATTCCATGGTCATAGGGATCAAGTGACCGCGCCATTTCACGCCATGAAACGTTCTTGTCTTCCTTGGTGGATTTGCTGGCTGACCCCGCTGCCACTGGTCGCGGCAGAACCTTTCCGCCCCAATCTCGGACCTGATCTGCCACAGTTCACCGTGACCTGCGGCGATCTGACGGTGATGATGCGGCAAAAGTCCCAATGGACGCCGGGTCGGATCGATTTCTGTGGCAAAGCGATGACCACGGAACGGAGCGCCTATGGCACAGTGTTTTCATTTCCTGACGTGGGTTTTATCGGGACGGCCCATCTGGAGAACGAACCGGAGATCCTGCGCCGGCTCACCTTTTTCCTTGATGACCAGCCGGTGGAGACTCCCGCCGCGGCGCTTCATGGCAACCGGTTCCGCAGCGTGCGCGAGTCTGACATCCGGGGTTTTCACCTGGAATGCGGGATTGAGATGAAGGACAACCGGATCTGGGAAACCACGACTGTCACTACCAAGGAAGCCGTTCCCCTGAAGCTCGTCTACCATTTCATGCATGCATGGACGCCGACAGTGTCAGAATTTCTCGCGGGCAGCGACGAGGCCGGCAGCGTGGAGATCGGGGGTG
>JADZAX010000317.1 GCA_020852405.1 Verrucomicrobiales bacterium | reverse complement strand
TGAGGGAAACGATGGGGTATTTCGCCGGCGTTAGTCCCCGCCGGGGGATCATTGATCCGGACCAAACTTTCCTCGATCGGATTCAATCGGTTCATGAAAAGACGATGGACGATTTTGCCCACGCGATGCCCTTTGCGGAGTTGGTCAAGGCTTTGGACCGATCCCCGGAGCCTGGGGGGCATGCGGTTTTCGACACTCGGTTCGCGTTTCAGAACCACCCCATTCCTGATGTCGTGTTGCCGGGGATTTCCACCAAGTTGAGAACCAGTTCAACAGGCACGGCACGTTTTGACATTGGCTGTGAATTGACTGAAGATGGGAAAGAGTTTGAAGTGGTTTGGCTTCACCGGCCGTCAGTTCTCTCCGAATTGATGATTGGCGAACTGGACGGGCTCTTTCAGAAGATGCTGGGCGCCATGTGCGATCATCCGGACACGCCTTGCACCTCCCTGAGCCTGTAATCCTTTTGTGATCTACCTTTGTCCCCCATGACGAAAGAGACCAGCCATTCGCAATTTTCCCCGTGGGTCTGCCGGGCGGCATTTCCTCTGGTTTCAGGCTGTTTTTACCTCACGCAGATCGCGTTGGCTTACCGTGTCCACCGGGATTGGATCTGGCTTTCAATACCCCTGATGCTGCTGGCCAGTCACTTCATGCATGGACTGCTCATCGGATTCCATGAGGCCTCCCATGGCTGCCTGCGCAAGAGCCATTTCCTCAACGAACTGGATGGCATTCTGGTGGGAATCTTGAGCTACACCAGTCTTACCCTCTACCGCGCGCTCCACCAATCCCACCATGTGCATTTCGCGACCGAGAAGGATGCGGAACTGTGGCCGTTTGTCCAGGTGGACTCCCCCTTGTGGCTCCGTCGTCTAGCTGCGTTCACCGAATTGAATTTCGGGCTGTTTTTCACCCCTTTCCTTTTCTGGAGAGGCTTCTTTGGCAAGGACTCCGACATCCGGAACAAGAAACTCCGGCGACGGATCTGGATGGAGTTGATCCTGGCGGTGGTTTTTTGGATCGTTGCCTTCACGGTGGTGGCCCGATTCCAGCTCTGGCCCTGGTATTTCTGGAACTATTTTGCCCCGGCCTTCATCGCTGGAAATCTCCAGAGCTGGCGCAAATACATCGAGCACGTCGGATTGAGTGGCAACACCGCCCGAAGCGCGACCCGGAGCATCGTCGCCGACACCTGGTCGGGCCACTTTGTTTCGATGATGCTGCTCCACGAGCCCCTCCATGGCATCCACCATCTCCAAGCCAAGCTGCCGCATTTCGCACTGCCCCGGCACATCGACAAGCTGGAACCAACCGAGGACGGGGACACGGTGCCTTTCCCCAACTACCGGGCCGCGATTGCCGACCTGCTCCGCAAATTGCCGGACCCGAAGGCGGGCAGCCAATGGGAAAAAGCCGCCCGGGCCAAAGCTTGATCCGGCTGGCTGACACCATCTTCCAATGACTTACGATTCGCCACATGCTCATGTCCCCGGTCCCGTGTTTGAGGCGGACCAATTGGTGAAAGAATATGACGATGGGCGGGTGCCCGCCCTTCGGGGAGTCACCTTCCGGATCGAAGACGGGGAATTCGTCTCCATCATCGGTCCCAGTGGTTGCGGAAAGTCCACTTTGCTGAACATGCTCGGGGCTCTCGACCGGCCCACCTCAGGTTCCCTCAAATTCAAGGGGACAAGCATTCCCGATCTCGCCGACCCCGCCAAATACCGGGGGCAGGAAGTGGGATTCATCTTCCAGGCATTCCATCTATTGCCCACCTTCACCGTCGAGGAAAATGTCCAGATTCCCATGTTTGAGCTTCCCTGGTCGCGGGCCCAACGGAAAAAACGCGCCGGGGAACTGTTGGACGCTGTTGGTCTTTCCCACCGGCTTGGGCATTTGCCAACGAAGCTCTCCGGTGGCGAACGCCAGCGCGCCGCCATCGCCAGGAGCCTGGCCAATGAACCCGGCGTACTGCTTGCCGACGAGCCGACCGGGAACCTTGACAGTCAGAATGCGGTGCAGATCATGGATCTGCTCTGCCGCCTCCAGACTGAACACCGTATCACGCTGCTTTTGGTGAGCCATGACCTTCATGTCGCCAGCCATGCAAACCGGATTATCCGGATGAAAGACGGCCAGATTGTGTCCGAAAGCAGACCCGGCGACGTGGCCCATTCCCCTCAGGCATGAATTTTTTCACCATCGTCATCCGCAGTCTCTGGCGTCGTCCGGTGCGCACCAGTCTTACCCTCGTGGGCATTTCCATCGGGATTGCCGCTGTCATCACACTGGTGGGACTGGCCTCCGGATACGAGAAAAGCGTGGTTAGGCAACTTGATGTCATCGGGATCGATGTCATCGTCAGCAATATGGAGGGGGGGATGATGCCCAAAGCCTTCGAAGAATCGATGCAGGCGGAAATCGCCAAACTTCCCGACACCGAGAAGGTCACCACTGTCCTGATGCAGATGCTTAGTATCGAGGATGCTCCGATGATGATGGTGTCTGGCCGTGAGTGGGAAGGATTCACCTGGGATCAGTTGGAGGTTGTGGAAGGTCGCATGCCAAAGGATGCTTCGGAAAAGGCCGTCGTGATGGGACGCCTTGCGGCGGAGGTGCTCAAAAAGACAGTGGGGGACATCGTGCAAATCGAAACGGATCAATTCCAGGTGGTGGGAATCGTTGATGGACAGTCGGTCGTGGAGAACGGGGCCATCATCCTCGCGCTGCCGCTGTTCCAGGAGGTCTCCGGCTACCAGGGAAAGGTCAATTTCATCGACATCAAAGTGCCCAAAAACACCGACAGCGGGCGCATCACCGCTCTGTGTGAAAAGATCGAAGCATTGTTTCCAGAAGTCCGGGCGGTCAAGGCGGGCGAGGTTGTCGGGACCAGTCAGGGGTTTCGGATCGCCCGGGCCATGAGTTGGAGCACCTCCCTGCTGGCGATCATTGTCGGCGTTCTCGGTGTCATGAACACCATGCTGATGACGGTTTTTGAACGGACGCATGAGATTGGC
Source organism: Verrucomicrobiales bacterium (assembly GCA_020852405.1). GTDB lineage: Bacteria > Verrucomicrobiota > Verrucomicrobiia > Verrucomicrobiales > DEV007 > JACKQE01. The sequence goes on along the minus strand of JADZAX010000317.1, from coordinate 7,139 downwards.
ATTCTCCTGGCGCTGGGGTGGAAGCGGCGGCGGATTGTGTTTCTCGTTCTTTGCGAGTCCGCCATTTTGGGTCTCCTCGGCGGAATGGTCGGAGTAATCCTCGGCGCGGGCGCCCTGAAAATTCTGGAACTCACTCCGACCATTCGCGGCATGCTGGAGCCGGATCTCAGCGGTGGGTTGGTCATTCAGGCGATCTGCATTGCCGTCGGCGTAGGGGTTGTCAGTGGATTGTATCCTGCCTGGCGAAGCTCCCGGCTCACACCAAGCCTTGCGCTGCAAGGGTGAGATCACGGCTCCCCACCGAGGCCTTTGACTGAACCAATCCCCATGAAGATGCTCCTCCGACACCTTGCTCTCCCGGCACTGTTTTGTGCCCTGTGTTTTTCCACCACCACCTCAGCCCAGGAATTTTCCGCCAAGGATTTGGCGGGGCGACTCAGTGCGGCGGTGTTGGATGGAGATTCCGTCACCAAATTGCGGATGAAGATCGAACCTTCCGGTGGAGGGGACAAGACGTTGGTTCAGGTCCAGATCAAGGCCCGTCGCCTTCCCGGAAGGACCCAGGTGGTCTACCAGCTTCTCTGGCCCAAAGAACACATGGGGGAGTCATTCCTCCTCAGTAAAACCAAGGGCGGTTCGGCCGAAGGGTATTCCTTTCGATTGCCCAAAGAAGTCACATCTTTGAAATCAGCCCAGTTAAAGGACTCTGTTTTCGGCAGCGACCTCGCCTATCTGGATGTGGTGGAAAACTTTTTTGACTGGGAGTCGCAATCGCTCGCCGGACACGAAACCATCAACCGTGTCGATTGTCTGATTTTGGAATCAAAACCTAGCAGTTCTGATTCGACCCTTTATGGATTGGTCAGGAGTTGGGTCGATCCGAAGAAACTCGTCCCCATGCGGGTGGAAAAATTCGACCCGGCTGGGAAACTGGTCCGCCGAATCGACACGGATCGGGTGGCGAAAAGTGATCTCGGCAAAGACATTCCCGCCAGTCTGATTGTCACCCGGCCCGGCAGTGGCACCGTGACCGAACTCGAAGGTTCCAACATCCGGCACGATGTGAAGTATTCTGATCGCGATTTTACCGTCCCCGCGATGGCGGACCTCAGGATTCCCCGCTGAGGGTGGTGGTGGTCGGCTTCTGCGGGCCAACGTCAGGAGACTTTTTGGAAGACCTCCACATCATAAACGATCCCGGAACCGACCTCCCCGGTGGGAGCAAAGCCGCCGGATTCCAGCAGGGCCCGCATCTCTTGGCGGGTCCGGAAGTAAAGACGCTTGCCAAAGATTTCGAGAATGCGGGCGCCGATCTCGACTTTGTAGGAATTGACGATCAGAAACCCGGAGGGGGCCGTCATGGAACTGATTTTGTTGATGGTTTCCGGAGCATCGGAGCATTCCGGTGAAGCCGTGCGGCCCAGGTGTTCGTCGGTGGTGGCGCAGGTGTAGCCGCTGAAATATTCCAAAATGCCGATCAGGGTCACCACATCGTAAGGAGGATCCGCGGCCTCGGCCTCTGGAACCGGGTGCAGCAAATCTCTGGTCCGGGCAGAGATGCCGGGACCCTCCATGGTTGTGGCAAGGTGGGCGCTGGTGGTGTGAAGCTTGTTCAGCAGACGGCGCGTTTTCGTGACGTTTCCGGCATCCCGATCGGTAATGGTGGCGGTGATCAAACGGGGATCGTAGCCATCCCGGATCAACCGGTCGAACACCAGAATCATGCTCAGACCCGTTCCGGCGGCCGCCGCTTTCAGGTGGACCGGTTTCCCTTGATCTAGGCGGTTTCTGGCTCCCTTGTAGGAAAACTGGCACTCCCAGATGAATCGGATCTGGACATCTTTCCCCTGAACCGAATTGAGGAAAATGTGATCCCAGGTGCTGGCATTGCGGCTGATTTCCGGAGAAATCATCATGTAAGGGGCGTTCATCGGGTCACCTCCCTCCACAAACGAGGCAGCGTCGGCCATGGATGGCTCCAGGAGCGTCATGCCGTATGGGTGGTTCGACCTCTCGATGATCCTGTTTCGAAAGACGGTTATTTCCGTGCCGTCCGGGTTGGTTCGCACTGTTGGACGGGTCGTCCATCGCAACAGCCGGAAAACACCTCCCGCCATCCATCGGCGGAAGTTCCCGGAAGGGCGGGGGACGTCGGCATCAAACACCTGCCGGCTGAGGCTGGAAAGGATGGCTTCCGCGAATTCTTCCTGGCCCTCGGCATAGAGGGTGTTCACCGCCTCCATCGGAGTGAATCCAGGTTCGGACAAAAGGCTGGCGTTCCCTGGGCGCCACTTCACCGGGGACAAGGAGGAAACTTTAGAAGAAGCGCGGGAACTCATGAGGAAAGCAATGCACTGGGGACCATTCCCATGGACAAGGCAGGAACTCGCAAAGCAGAATCTGCCGTCCAAAGAATTTTATTGGGTCCTCAGGTGCAGGAGCAGGATCCGCATGGCCTCGGTCATCCCCATCGGGTGCAGATGGCTCCAATGCCCACTGGGAATGATGAGTTCACTGTCGGCTCCGTTCAAATGACTACTCCAATAAGGCACAATCCCATCGGAGCTCACTGGTTTGGTGTGATCGAGATTTCCGCCTTTTCCCCGGTCTCCGATGATGGAGTGGAAAGGCACCCCAGCTTTCAGAGGCAAGGAATCCACCAATGCCAGGAACGGATTGCTGGGGTCCAGCATGTCAATGCTGTTCGGAAGGTGTTTGCGTTTGTCATTCCGTATTTCGGGGCGCCCATAGGCGTAGGCTTCCCGGTAGATTTCTTCTTCAGACAGGGGGTTGCCAATCAGCTTGGCGCCAAACCGACCCAATGTGTTGGTGGCATCGTCGCTTCCCCGATGCGATGCCGAGAAAAAGATGACGCGAGAGATGTCGGGACAGGCGTCAAAGATCAGGCTTCGGGACATCACTGTAAGCGTGTCCTGGGAGAAGGGTATTTCCCCGGGAGGCTTGGCATAGTAGGCGTCCCAGATTTTCATGCCGCTGTCGGTCAGCAGCAGTCGGGAGATCATCCCCCCCATGCTGTGGCCGATCACTACCAGATCCTTATGGTCCGGATAGCGCTGCCGGATCTGATTGAGTTGATTCCGCAGAATGGCTGCGGACAGCGGGTAGGGCAACCCGGACGGATAGCTGAAAAACCAAAATTGGTAGTTCTTCCGGATTTCCGGGTCCGTCCTGAGATAGTCGATCACCGGCGCCCAGGTGGCTGGTGAATTGCCCAACCCGTGAATGCAAAGCACAGGGATTTTCTTGGGATTGTAGGGCTGAAGTCTCGCCAGACGCGCGGAGCCTTCGAATTGATTGGGTTTGAAGAGACCTTGCAATTCACGTTTTTCCAGATTCAGATCCGCCAAAGCCAGGGCCATCGGCGCCTGATAGTCAGCAGCCATGGGATACTCCTTTTGGTCGAGGGAGATGGTTTCCTGCTCTAGAGGATCGGCGAGGATAATTTCGCAATTGGCTCCATTGAATCTGATCAGGGCGGTCAATCCGTAATAGACCTGCTTACCTTGGGCAAACTGATCGATTTTGGTGTAGTCGAGGTCCTTGCCGACGACCATCACAGGGGCACCAAGTCCTTGCTTGATCGCCCGCTCACCGACGAGCTTGCCTTTGAAATCGTAACGGTCTGTCGGATAGATTTGGAAGTTCCTTGGATGATATTCCGGACGGGGATTGGGCGGCGTCAGAGTCAGGCTCCAGGAGCCTTCTCCCGAGGACTTGCAGACCAGCGGGTCGTCCCAAGGCTTGAGCTTCTGATTTTCAATGATTTCGATAATTCTGGCTACGGAAAAGTTGTAATCACTCCGGGCCAGCGTGTCGCCGGGGTTGGTTTCCAAGCGGAGCCGTCCGGAATTGGCGGCATCCAGATAAAGCCCCAACTGGGCCATCGGCTGGCCCTTTAATTTGGACTGGACCGCTTCCAAAGCCAGTTGTTCCCCCGTAGCGGTCAGCTTTGTAGTCTGCTTTGTTTCACTAACTTTTGAATAGGTCGTGCACCCCCAGAGGATGCACGACATGATGGCCAGTAAGACGGCAGAGAACGGCTTGAGCATGGGAAACAGTAACCTTACATTCTAAACCGTAGTCCGTCAATGCCACTCGGTGGAGTGGTTCTAGTTTTTGAGAGACTCAAATCTAAGGGATCAGCCAGCCTTGCCAAGCAGACCTTCCTTGATGGATTTTTGGAGGGGTTCCCCGATCCAGAGGCGCAACATGGCATGGTAAAATTCGTCCCCTTGGATGGGCTCAAACTGATGGTCATTGACCCCCACCACCATGCCTTTGCTGGGAACAAAGTCGATCGTTACGGCGCTGCCACTGTCCAAGTCGGTCCCGTTGCCAAAGCAGGCCAGAAAGGCGTCCAATTCCTTGCGGTATTTAACCTTTTCTGCCTCGCTGAAATTGTTGTCGATGTTCTCTTGAATGGTGGAACCAAATTTGTCGACGCTCACTTTGCGCAGCATGGAGATGAGTACCCGTTTCGGCAAGGTGTGTTCAGACATGATGGTTTCACAATTGTGACAACGGTCACTGAGGAACAACCCCACCACATACACTTTTAGGCCCCAGACGGTCCGGGTGGCTGTTCCGTTCAGTATGAGTCCTGAATTTTCGAGCTGCACCTGATCGGGGAAGTTCACCCCATGGATGTCGAGCGCCTGACTGGCAGGGAGGCAAAGGGCGGTCAAACCGAGAAACCAGGCGGTAAAGAAGGTTTTTTTTGATTTCATAAGTAGGAGGAGCGGGGAGGGGAGGGGTATTTCAAAATCCTGAAGCCACCCGGCAACCATTTCGGATAAGACGGATGAATTCCTGATTTATTTAATTTAGTCTTTGTTAGCTTCACCGTCAACGGAACTGCAAAGCTGGCAAAACCATCTGAGGGAAAGGCTTGTGGGGGGGCACCCCATCGAGGGGGGGGGCTTCATCGGGGAATGCTCCCAGGTCGCAGTGTTCCCATCTCGCGGATGAGCAGAATTTTTTTTAGGCGCCCTGCCCGGCCCGCCGGCATGTTCCTGGTCGCTCGGCTTTCCGCGGGGAGGATCCTCTGCTGGTGCGGAATCCAATGGCAACGTTTGCGGCGGAATACCTTTGCGCGCAGAGAAAGGTCGATGTCCCCTGATGGAGCGATCAGCTCGTCGGTCCAGAGGGGCTCCGCTGAAGTTCCAGTCCGGCCATCTGGAGCAGAGCGGGATAATTCCGCAACGCGCTGCGGTCTTTTTCCTTTTCCTCCTCCGACACCTCCGCGTGGGGGATGTTCGAAGGATGGGATCTTGGCTTTTCCATCGGGGCGTGGCCCATAGCTCCAGCCCTCCCCGGTTTTCTCCCTCATCCAACCCTCGTAATCCGCAATGGCCGCAAGCAGTCCCCAATCTGGAGCACTGGAGTCAACCGTGCCAAAATAGTGGAGGCTGGGAGAGGATCTCGGCACGAGCCTTTTGATCTCTTGGTAAAGAGTGAGGACGCCTACTCTTTAATGTGCCACCAAATCGACCGAACGTGTTGATTTGAAATGGCTCCCCCGGTTGGGATCGAACCAACGACCTAGTGGTTAACAGCCACCCGCTCTACCGCTGAGCTACAGAGGATTCACCGTCGATTGCCGTTGACTTCAGAGAAGTTCATCCGGCTTTCGGGATTGAAAGGGGAATCTTATTCACCAGCGGAAGAATTCAAGCAAAAAATTGCCATGATCGCAGGATGTTTTTCGCAGGCCTTTGCGCAGGACCTCTCCCGTATCACTGGGGCCGCTTCAGGGTGAACGAGCCGTGATCCCCCATGGAACTAGTATAGTGGGATTCCATGGTCCCTCCTTTGGCGGTTCCTTTTTGGTCAAAGGTGCCGAAAGGTCCCAGATCCTCATGGCTGGTCAGCGTGTAGCCTCCGGCGGCAGGCTTGACCAAAGTATCGGAGGTGAATCCTCCGCTGAGGCATCCCTGCCAGGTGGCATGATATCGGAAGCGGTAGGTTTCCTTGTCAGTGCCGGGCTCGACCAGGCAACGGAGTTTGCCGTTGTGACCGTTCATCGCGCTGAGCCAGGAGCCTTCCCAAGCTCCGGTGATTCCTGGGGCGGGGGTCGATCTCTGCGCGATTTCTGCCTTTTTCCAGGCTGCATTGAATCCCGGTCCGGCGCAGGCGCCCAAGGAAAGGCACAAGGCGAGACCCGGCAGGGTGAAGGGGCGGAGGATCGCTGAGAACAGAAAGGCTTTCATGGATAGGCGTATCATGATCCGGACACTCGCCGGGTGCAAGACTTCCCCGTCGGCGTCTTCGCGCCCGGTGGTGATCATGAGTTGTAATGACCGGCGGGCGACGGCGTCCCAAGAAAGGAACGCAGTTTGCAATCGTTCCCCCCTGTGGTAATTTCTCAGCCCGGCCACTGTCCGGGCCGCAGGCGGGCGAAGCACGTCAGCAATCTCCTTCCCCATCCCGCACATGTCAGACGAGAACGACTCCCAGCAGCCCGGCCGCGATCCCCGGAATCAAAACGGTGAACCGGGCTTCAATTGGAAAGGCATCCTGTTGCTGATGGCCGCGGTTGGCTTTTTCCTGCTTGCGTTCAGCCAATACAAGGGCGGCAGCACCGCCAAGGAAAAGCGCTACGAAGAGTTCAAAAAGCTCGTCGAGGAGAAAAAAATCCACATCGACGACAAAAAGAAACATTATCTCAGCCTCGTGCAGCGCGAGGGCAGCCTAAAAACCTACGTCCAAGGCTGGTATGAGTCGGAGGAAGCCGAGAAAAAGGGGGATGACCGTTACGTTTCCTTCCAGACCGAGGTCAATCTCGAATACGCGGGGCAGGAATTGCGCGATCTGCTCGCCAAGTCGGGATATGAGATCCAGGAAATGCCGGTGGCCGACGGGACCACGGCGGCGATGCTCCTGAATTTCTGGATGCCCATCATCGTGCTCGTGGTGTTGATGTGGCTCCTGTTCCGCCACCAGATCCGCATGGCCGGGCGAGGTGCCATGAGTTTCGGCAAGAGCAAAGCCAAGCTGATGCAGCAGGAAACCAACCGCATCACGTTCAAAGACGTCGCCGGAGTTGAAGAAGCCAAGGAGGAAGTCTGGGAAATCGTGGAATTCCTTCGGGACCCTAAAAAATTCCAACGCCTCGGTGG
>JADZAX010000316.1 GCA_020852405.1 Verrucomicrobiales bacterium | reverse complement strand
GTGCCTCCGACATGGCGGCGGCCATCGGGGGAATGCGACAAGGGTGAATCAGGGGCTTCACCGTTTGCCCTGGCGGATCTTCAATGATTCCGTGATGCGGGCATAACCTTCGACCACTGACCGGGCGGTCTGACCGGATTCTGCAGCGATTTTCTCCACCTCCGCCACCATTTCGGCGGCATCGTTTCTGGAAGCGTGAGGACCATCCCGCTTCCAGATTTCCACGCAGGTTGCCAACAGATCGCGTCCCCGCAAGGTCCTCCGGAGCAAACGGGCCAGGCCGGAACCCGCATCCAGCCCCACTAGGGCTCCCTCACTCAGGCCCCGGTCCAGCTCGGCGTTTCTGGGCACCAACGAGGAAGCTCCGCGCCAGGCAAAGAGAGCCAGGAAAACGAGCAATCCGTAGAAAAAGCCGGTCAGCCCGTGCTCACGGACCAGCGCCATGACCCCCACATCTTCTTTGGCTCCATGAATGGTTTCATCAAAAACAACCCGCCGGGCGTCCCCGAGAAGATAAGACAAAAACGCCGGTTGGGGCGATTCCCGGAGGGACTGATTGCTGGCGAAGAAGCTGTCCGAAACGAGGATCACCTCCCCCACCCCCCAATCACGGCGGACCACGACCGGGTGATCAAGCACCTTCGCGAGGATTTCCCATTCCGGGCTGAGCTGGGAAAAATGCAAGGAAGACCACCATTGCGGCAGGGGTGCCGGTAGGCGCGTCCGGTCCAAGGCCGTGACCTGCCACCCCTCCCCAGGCCGGGCCATCTCTCCGTGGGAGGCCACCTGAAATCCCAATTCCCCGGGCAAACCAAAGTCCGGCGTGGCGGGGAAAACCACAGGCTCAGCTCCGGGTTGGGACTTCTCCGGAGCGCTGGATCCGGGTGCTTCTGCTCCGTCAGGATCCGGATTCTCCTGCCTTATCTTTGGAGCGGCAACCCAATCGGGTTCCTCACCCCAGAAATTCAACTGGGGATTGAGGGTGATGACGAGGCGCCCCCCAAGCCGGCGAACTCCCTCCAGAATTCCAGATTTTCCGGATACCTGCAAACCTCCGAGATCCCGGCTCTGAATCCCAAGCAACAGGAATGTGGTGTCAGGGCGGGAGGATCCGAACTGGTTGAGTGGCGCAAGATTCCGGGAAACGGTCATCCCTTCGAGACGCTGGCAGGATTCAAACAACGCACGGGCTCCCAGCGGCTCACTTTTCCAGGTTGAGTAATGCGGATAATGCTCCCCGGAAGCGAACTTGAGATTCACCACCGAAACGAGGACCCATCCCAGGAGCAGGAACATCCCCGCCAGCAATGCCCAGGAGCCAGAACGGTAACGTGAGGGAAGCACCATCGGATCAGCTCGTTTCATCAGGGTCGGTCAGCCTTTCATGGTTGCGGCGGAAGTTCTCCACATCCGTCCCCGTCACAGCATGGCGCCCATACCATACCCGCTCAAAAAAGGCGACATTCCCGGTGAACGCGTCCATTGGCAGCGCTCGCCCCCGGGCCCGCAGTCCCAGTTCTTGTTGGTAGTCACGATTGGACTTCCAACGGGCCACCGTGACCAGTCCGCGATCCCCAAGATGGGAAAGGGTGGCGAGAAACCAGGCGCGCACCGCAAGGCGATAGTCTCCCGCCAGAAAGCGCTCCCGGGCCAGACGGGCCCACTCATTTTCCGGCAGTTGCGACGCCATGATCTCCTCACTCTCCAGATCCACTCTGCCGGCCCCCAGTTCCGGGGTGAAATCCTCGGCCACTTCCAATCGGTGACGCTTCAGGACAATAACGGCGAGCCAGGCCAGAAAAAACGCCACCACCAGGAGAAGCCCGATCGCAATTCCCTGACCATTCCAACTTCCCCTCTCACCAGGATTCGCCTGGGCCAGCGGGGAATCTTCCCGGTCGGTGATCCGCTTCCACCAATTCTGGATCCAGTCGATTTTCTCATCGACCCACTTCTCCAGAGAAGCCAGCAACCCATGCTCTTCCGCCACAGACTCCCCCTCGCCAGGAAGCCTCCACTCATAGACCCGGGATTCCAGCGTCGCCCCGATGGCCTCGCCGAGTGCGGCCGCACGATCGGTGCCTCCCGAAGGCGCCTCCTGAGCCGAAACCACCGCGCTCCCCAGCATTCCTCCAGCCAGCATCAGCGCCGCCAAGCGAAGCCCCCGGAGCGGAGCGCCGATCCGGTTGGCCTCTCCCAACCGGCTCAACAAATCATCCCCGGTGGTCGCGGCCTCCGCCCGGAAGCAGCGAAGAACATAGACCGCTTTCACCAAGGGCGAAGTGATGAGCCAGGCAACGAGGAGCGTCCCGAGGAGAAACGTGGAATTGAAGAGCGCCGAGGACGTGTTCTCGGTGAAAACCGAGGAGAATCCGAACAAGAGACTGAGCATCAGCGGCACCATCGCGGCGGCAATGACCACATTGAGCCAGACGAGTTGGCTGAAAACCAGCAGAACCAGCATGACAACATGGTTTTGTCCCCAGGCATGGTGGGTGTGACGTGAGGCCGCCGCGACCAGTCCCCGCAATGGGGTTCTTCCATAGTCGCGTGTCAGCCCAAGCACGGCAACATTGTGAAAAAAGGCGTAGCACCAACCAAAAGGGACCACGAACACCAACCCCAGAATCAGCGCCGGGAAGGTGAAGGCCTGAATCAGGACTTGGGCCGCCAAGGCCCGCCAGCCGGGATGCTCCCGATCAGGACTAAGGCGGCGCCAGAGACGCCGGCAGAAGACCGCCTGCCAGATTTTCATCCAGAAATAGGACAGGGCGGTGAGCAAAGAAAGAACGGGGAGATCCTGTCGTGCGGTCACCGCCACTCCCATGTCAGCCCAGAAAAAGTAAGCCATCATCACAAAGGGCACCGCACCGGTGTGATAGGCAAGGAAGTCCGAAGGACTGCAGGAGCGCAGCAGATGGTAGGCCTCCTCGACAAGTTCCAGACCGCCGGGTCCCTCGGCGATCTTCCTGACGGGACTCTGTCTCAGATTGCGGCTCATCGCCGGCGGTGCGTCTCCCAGCGCGTGCCATCGTGAAAATCGGACGGAATGGACGTGATGAGACGCCCCATGAACCAACTGACAGCCCAAGCCAGCGCGATGCCCGCCAGGATCTGCAGCAGCGGTATCAAGCGCGTCCCGCCGGACCTTCCTACGCCGGTCGCCAGCGCGGCCAGCGAGGGCTCCGGACTCCCGCTCCGGGCGATACATGAGGCGCAGGTCAGCCGCCCCTCATGTTCAGTGACACAACTGGAACAGAAAAACTGCCGACATTTCGGACAACGGGCGGCAGCCGGTCGCTCGGGATGAACGGTGCAAACGGTCCGGGAAAGGTTCATGAAACAAACTGGACTAGATGGAACGACTGATGCGGCGGCGCCAAACCTGCCAACTGACCGTGCCCACCACCCCGCATCCCAACAGGCCCCCCGCCACGGTGAGAACCACGCCCAGACGGAAAAGGTCCCCATCATGGACAAATGCCGCCATGCCCCGCAGGAGATTCACGGCATTCCACCCGTCCATCATTTTTCCCCAGATCGTAACCGTCATGACCGGGACCATGATCGCGAGAAGGAGCGACAGGATGAGGGCACCGAGCACCGAAAACCGGACGCCATCCGGCACAAATCCTCTGACCACGGAAGCCAACGCCGCCAAAAGCAAAACGAAAGTCACCAGAGTCACC
>JADZAX010000315.1 GCA_020852405.1 Verrucomicrobiales bacterium | reverse complement strand
TTTTGCCCAACTGGTGCTCAGCCATCATTTTGACCATCTCCTCGATCGTCGCGACCCGGCCATCATGCCCGTAAGGAGCCGTTTCCGTGATGTTTCGCAGGCTGGGAACCTTGAAAAAGAAATCCTCCGCCGGATTGTTGGTGATGGCGGAACGGCCTTTGTCCGTGACTCCCGGCCAAGGTTTCACCAGACCAACTTTCTGATACAGAGCCCCTCCGACCGCGGCGCCATTGTGGCAAACGGTGCATCCGGCGGCCAGAAAGGCGTTCAACCCACGTTTCTCATCATCGGTCAGAGCGGCCTGATCGCCGGCAAGAAACTTCTCGAACCGCCCCGGAGTCAGAAGCTTCCGCTCGAACGCCCCGATGGCCTTGCCCAGGTTGTCATAGGTCATGGAATCGGCCTCGCCCGGGAAAGCTGCCGCAAATTTCTCAGGATAACCCGCAACAGCCTTCAACTTGGCGATGACGGCGACTCCGTCCGTCATTCCCATTTCAATCGGATTGAGCACCGGCCCCTTGGCCTGCTCTTCGACATCCTTGGCCCGTCCGTCCCAGAACTGGGAGAGATGCAACGCGGCATTGTACACCGTGGGAGCGCTGCGCCCACCGTGCTGTCCTTTGATACCGCTGGAATTTTTCGCACCATCATCGCCGAAAGAGGCAAGGTCGTGACAGGAATTGCAGGACACCGTGTTGTCTGCGGAAAGGCGCTTGTCGTAGTAAAGCATGCGACCGAGAGCCACTTTGGCGTCAGTCACAGGATTGTCCGGATTCTCCACTACCGCCGGAAGCGCGGCAAACACGCCGAGCTGCGCGGGATTGACCTCCACCTTGGCGGCCACAACCGGAGCGGCAGGGGCCTCCGAAGTCGCCACCGGGGCTGCTGGCTTGATGTCTTCTTTGACTGGGGCGGCAGCCGCGACTTCTTGGGAGTCGCCACAGGAAACCAGTAACGAGGCGAATGCCAAGGGAGCCAACAGGCGGAATGTGTAACGCTTCATGGTGCAGGAAAGAATCTAGGAATGGATTAAAAGGGTTTGGCGCCCCAATGTGCCCGAATATCTGCCTCGGTAAAGCAAAAAGGAATTCCGGACCGCATCCCTTTTCCCGGTTTCCATTCCCGGAAGAACGCGCAGGCAGGATGAGGGAACCCATTTCCAATGACCTACTGGTCAGAGCTCTTTCCAGTCTCCTTTCAGCACAAAAACGGGCTCCTCGCCCCATTCAAAACGGAGTTTGTCAGCCACTCCGGCACTGCGTTGACCGGTCCCATCATCATAGACAATGATCGGCTGACCGGGAGGCCGCCCCTTGATGGCTTGGAAGAGAGGCCCCGCAAGGTCGGCCCATTGGTCCTGGCTCAGACGGAGCGCCCCTAATGGATGGCCTTCCTGGTATTCTGTCGCTGAACGGGAGTCGATCCAAAGCACCCCAATCGATCCGGCCGCGAGCGTTGCGGCCTTGGCCGGACGGATGTCGAACTGACCGCTTTCGAGGACCCGGTACCATGAGGGACGTTGCGGATGAAAAGCCAGCAAAACCGCCGTGAGGGCGAGGCTCGCCAGCAGAACCTGCCACATTTGGCGTTTCAAGCTCACCTCCAGAAACGCACGCAAAGGGTCATCATTGGAAACCGGAACTCATCAGGGTTTCGAAATCTGAAAGAAGAAGAGCGTCTTTTGATGCTTCTGGACGGTGGCATCCGTCACTACTTTGACCATCCCAAGGAGGGTGTCATCGGTTGATGAAGGCGTCAGTTTGATGCGGTAATCGCGACCGGATTCCACCTCTTCCAATTCCACCTTGATGGCCGGCCGGGAAGAGGCGATCTCCGTCACTTTGATCGGAGTATCCCCTGCCACCTTGAGCCGCACGGTCTTGGGCACTGGAGTCTCACCGACGCGCCACTCTGCCAGGCTCGGTTCGAACACGAAGACCGGTGGGACTTGGACCCGCATGGTCAGGCTCCGTGATGGCGCCGCAGGATCATCCGTCATCACAACGACCTCCTTTTCTGCGGTTCCGGTAAGGTTCCCGATATCGAACACCGCCGTGATTTCAGTGGTCGCCCCGGGCTGCAGGGTCATGGCTCCCTGGGTCACACTGACACAATGACAGGAGGTTTCGAACTCCTTGAGCAACACGGGATGGTCGGACACGTTGGTCACTTTCCACACTCCGGTGACTTGGTCGTCCTTCGGATCAGCCTGGATTTCCAGAATGATCCTGTCGAATCGCAGCGCTCCGGTTTGGACATCCCCGCCTGATTCGGTCCCGCCAACCAAAGGAGCGGACGCCGGAATTGACGGGGAGGCTTTCACCGGAGATTCCACTTTCCGGGAAAGTGTGTGCTCCTCGGGTGGCACCACAGCGGAGGCTGGAACCGCAGTTTCCCCCTTGGGACGGGTCGAGGGTGGTCCATACCACACGTAGAGCATGAAATAGACGAGCACGCCGGTTACTGAAACAAACATCCAGGCAGGGAACGTGTAGCGGGCCACAGCGCGGTGGGTAGTGAAATTTTTCCGGAGCGCTGCAATGACCAATCGCAGGACCAGCGGCACAATCACAATAGCCATGATGATGTGCGGGATCAGGATCCCCAGATAGATGGTCCGGGCCACGGGATACTCCCGGGGAAATTCCGTGATCAGTTGGGTGGTCAGGTGGTGGTAGACATAGCAGGTCAGGAAGGCGACCGACAACAACAGGGCGGTGATCATGGCCGCAATGTGGGCCTTCTTCCGTCCTGTTTTGATGAACACAAATCCGGTCAGCAGAGTGACCGCAGACAGACCATTCAGCGTCGCATTGACCTGCGGAAGACTCACGGCAAGGATGGTCGGGAACGTCATGGTTGGGAAACCTCCGGTTTGACAGTTTCGTCAGCACCGGAAGCATTGCGGGCATCTTCACGCTCCTGATACAAATATCGGATATCCTGGCTGAGGCGTTTCAATTCGCCCTCTCCGCGAACCTCGTCATACAACTGGTAGTAGCCCCTGACATGGGCTCCCCCATCGATCAGGGCTACCCGGAGATCATGGGCATAAAGACCATTGCTCGCGATCTCGGCGGGATCGGTGTTGGTTTTCGTGCCGTAAAACTGGGCATAGCGCACCATAAAACGGCGGATCTCAGTTTCGTCGCCGGTCAAAAACCACCAATTGGGTTGATCCACCCCGGCTTTTTTGACAAAGGCGTTCATCTTCTCGGGAGTATCCCGCGCAGGATCGACACTGACGGAGACGATATGAAAACCGTCCCATTTCCCGAACTCCTGATAGACATCGGCAAGCCGGGAAGCGACGCCCAGACACCCAGAAGGACACGTGGTGTACTGGTGGGCTAGGACGTAAATCGAACCTTTGAGCTGGCTCAGACTGACGGCTTGGCCGTCCCGGTTGATCGCGTTCAGATCCTTTTCCAATCGGGAATAGATCCTCGGTCGTCCCGATGTGGCTTCGGCATTTTGTTCTGCCAGATAACGGCTGCGGTAGGCCTTGGTGACAAAGATGGATCCCATGATGGCGATACCGCAGAGAACCGCCACGGTGGTCCAGATGGCACCCACCACCAAGGGGGCGGAAGGTCCGGGAGCGTGCGGAGTTTCAGAGGTCTGGGGTGTTTCGGTCATGGCGGAGGTCAGGGCAAGGCGGGGGAACGCCATCCGAAGAGGGCAACCATCAGGGTCAAAGGAAGATACCCCAGAGTCCAGAAAAACAAACGCCGTGCCCGGTCACGGTTGGGCTCGCGGAGGAAGGCCACATTGAGCCACACGGTCCATCCGGCAAGGGCCACCAACAGGGGCGTGGCCCATCCGTGAACAAGGCCGCCCAAGCTGGGCAGCAGCGCGACCACCACCAACAAGCAGGAGAAAACCAGTGCCAACAAAGCGGTGCGTCGCCCGGAATCGTCCTGATTGGACCACATGACAAATCCTCCCCGGATGTAATCATCCCGGTACATCCAGTTGATTGCCAGAAAGTGGGGCATCTGCCAGCCGAAGAGAAGGAGAAAGAAATAGGCCGGCCCCCATCCCAACCACTGACCTCCGCTTCCGGCGGCCCACCCAATCAGCGGAGGCAAGGCCCCCGAGACCGCACCTACCACCGTGTTCCACGCGGAGTAGCGCTTCAAGGGGGTGTAAATGAAAAGGTAGGTCCCCAAAGTGAGCGCGGCGAAAGCGGCGGACACAGGGTGCACCTTGACTCCGAGATGGATGATGCCGAACCCTGACAACACCCATCCCAAAGCAAACGCCACCGCGACCGGAATCCGCCGCCCCGGCAAGGGACGGTCTGCCGTCCGGTGCATCAGGGCATCCTCTTTGACCTCCATGATTTGGTTGAAAACACCGGCTCCGAAGGCGCAAAGCAGCGTACCGAAAAAAGTGTGACCCAATATCCCCCAAGAAAAAGTGCCCAGAGAACGGGAAGCCGCAATATACCCGCAAACAGAAGTGACCACCACCAGCAGGCTGAGTCGGGCCTTGGTCAAGGCGGCGAGGTCGCCCGCCTGGGGACGCCCCATCGTTGAAAGCTGGTCGGTCACGGTGGATTTGGTCATTTTCCGTGCGGCCAGCATAGCCCAGCTCTTGAGTCGGGGCAAAGGATCTCCACCTTTCCGACCGCCAACGAGACTTCCGGGGAGGCACCAAGCGGCCAACTGCCCGGCCGGAGAAATCCTGGAAACGAGGTGGCACTCACTGGGCAGAAAGCGTGGGATGAACGGACCTGCGGGATCCAAGCCACCAGAGGCACAAGGCGCTCACCAGTAGAGAGGACAATCCGATGTGAAGAATCTGTGCTACAGCAAGAATCCCGACCCGTGCCAAGAGAATGCCGAGGGACATTTGGGCCAACACCAATCCCAGGATGACACGCTCCAACCAAGTTGGCCGGGCCGCCCAGAAATAAAAGAGTCCAGCGGTGATCACAATGATCCAGGAAAAACTGCGGTGCACCAGATAGACCAGACTCTGCTCCAGCTCGCCCACCCAGACGGAACGGGCTTCCCCGGCATGGGTTCGGGCGAGCTCATCCGTGAGCTCACGCACCTGGCTACCCATGATGCCTTCGATGACAACAAGAAGAAAAAGCCCCGCCGCCGCCTGCACGGTTTTAAGGGAAGCCGAGAAATGCCAGGGGTTCTCGGTTCCTCTCCACACCGTGAAGACAAGAACGCATTGCATAAGGATCGCCAACCCCATGTGCAGAGTGATGGTTCCCGGTTTGAGTCCGCTGAGAACCACCCGCGCTCCCAACCAGGCATTCGCGAGGAGCAGGACGAAAGCCCCCAAGGAAGTCCAACGGACCACTCTGATGCGCTGCCGGAACGAATACAGAAGCATCCCCAGGACACTCAGGCTCACCGGCAAACTGGTCAGCCGATTGAGATATTCGATCCATGTGGCCACGGGGTCGAACTCAGCGCGCAGACTTTCCGCGGTGATGGTGAAGGGATCGCGGCCATGCTGCGCTGCTTTATGGCGGAACTTTTCAAGGTCCAGCTTGGTGAAATCAATCGCTTCCGCAGTCGTGGGGGGAACCAGGCAACCGTAGCAAAATGGCCAGTCCGGACAGCCCAATCCAGAGCCGGAGGCCCGAACGGCCGCCCCCACACAAATCAAAACCTCCAGACAGAGGAAGGCGGTGAGAGCGATGCGTTGGAATGTGGTCATCGCCAGGACACCGGAAAAACCGCAAAGGAGACATCCTGCTCCCCCCACGCCTGCCGGGATTGCAGGACTCTATCAAATGAACTCCCCCGACCACCATCGCGGTCAGAATCAGTCATTCTCCGTTTTCGTATCACGGTTTTTTGGGAAGCAGCGGATTTTGGCCCGCATACCACTTGTCGAAGTCCTTGCCCTCCATAACTTTCAGTTTGGAGACCATGCGGGCGTGACTTTGACCGCAAAGTTGGGCGCAAACGATATCCCATTCGCCGGTTTTGGTGGGAACAAACCAGAGCGGGATTTCTTTGCCGGGAATTGCGTCAGCCTGAATCCACATCGGGATCAATGCCAGGCCATGGATGACATCCTTGGAAGTCACTTGAACCACACAGGTCCGCCCTTTGGGAAGAACCAGTTCATTGACCGAGACGAAATCATCGGTGGCGTTCGGATCCTGCTCGACCAAGCCAATCGGATTGGCGCTGGTGATGGAACGCATCTTGGTGAGGCCCATGGAATTGTCAGGACCGGCATAATGGAATGTCCACCGGAACTGTTCCGCAACAGCCCGGACTTTCACGGCATTGCTGCGGTCAACAGGAATGCGGTCGACGCGGGCAGCCCACAGCGGGAAGGCAAATCCCAACAACAGCACGACCTCGACCACGATGACGCCCACCTCGACATGCGTGGAAAAGTGAGAAGTCACCCCGGAATAGATCGCCTTGGGATTCCTTTTCGCACTGAACCGCCAAAG
>JADZAX010000314.1 GCA_020852405.1 Verrucomicrobiales bacterium | reverse complement strand
GATGCCGCGACCGCCGCTCAGGCTGCCGGTGCGGAGCATATTGGCTATGCCGAGCCTATTAAAAAAATCCAGGAAGGCTGGCTCGACTTCGACGTGGTTATTGCCACCCCAGCGGCCATGGCCGAAGTGCGAAAACTCGGACGCCAACTCGGCCCCCGCGGTTTGATGCCCAATCCTCGTAACGGAACGGTCACGGATGACACCGCTGCCGCAGTGAAGGCCGTCAAGGCTGGACGGGCGGACTTCAAGCTCGACAAGAACGGAAACATTTCCTCCGGTGTCGGCAAGCTTTCCTTCTCGGTCGAGCAACTCAAGGAAAACGCCCAGGCGGTCATCGACACGGTGGTTGCCGCCAAGCCGGCCGTCGCCCGGGGCAATTATATGGTGGCCATGACCCTGGCCGCTTCGATGTGCCCGGGAGTCAGTCTCGACGTCTCCCAGTATCGAATCAACTGATCCACCCTTTCCGAGTTACCAGACACTTTTTTTGCGATGAAAGCACTCAAGCAAATCGTCATCGACGACATTCTGACCCGCCTCAACGGGTCTCCTTTCCTGATCGTGGCCGAATACACCGGCATGAACACGGGAAACTTTGCCACTCTGCGCCAGCGGCTTTTGGCCATTGGGGCTGAGTTCCATGTCACCAAGAACACGTTCGTGAAACGGGCCGCGGAAGCCGCGGGGGTTCAGGACGGACTTTCCAAAATTCTGGTTGGCCAGACCGGAACCATCACTGGTGACAGCGATGTTTGCGCCGCTGCCAAGATCGTCAAGGACTTCCACAAGGAAACCGGCAAAGCCCAGATCAAAGGTGGCGCTCTCGACGGGGCCGTTTTGGAAGCCGCCCAAGTGGAAGCGCTGGCTGGTCTTCCCTCCAAGGATGTGTTGCGCGCCCAACTGTTGGGACTGCTGCAAACACCGGCGACCCAGCTGGTCCGCGTGCTCAACGAGCCTGCCGCCTCCTTGGCGCGAGTCCTCAAAGCCCACGGCGAAAAAGAAGCTTCCTGAAACCAATTTTCTTCCGCTGGCATGCGTCGGCGGGAGAGCGTGAGAAAATACCAAGAACCTAGGAAAAACAAACCGGGTTCCTCGTCGAAGGCGGGGCTCCTCCTCTGAAATGCCGGCAGGCTTGCCGGTGCGACGACACCCAACATAAGACTATGTCAGACATCAACAAAATCGTAGACGACCTCAGCGGATTGACCGTCCTCCCAGGGGCAGACTTGGTGAAAGCCCTTGAAGAAAAGTGGGGCGTCAGCGCCGCCGCTCCTGTCGCGGCCGTGGCCGTGGCCGGTCCTGCCGCCGATGCCGCTCCAGCGGAAGAGAAGACGGAATTCAACGTTATCCTCACCTCCTTCGGTGACAACAAAATCAACGTCATCAAGGCGGTCCGTGAAGCCGTCCCGGGACTTGGTCTCGCCGACGCCAAAAAGCTCGTTGAAAGTGCGCCAGCCACCCTCAAGGAGGGGGCCACCAAGGACGAAGCCGAAGGCATCAAGAAGAAACTCGAAGAAGCAGGCGCCAAAGTCGAACTCAAGTAACCCCGAGCTTCGTTTATTACCGCATTGCGGAAATCATTCCCAGATCATTTGGAAGAGTGTGCCAGTCGGCGCTCCGGGACTCCGGAGCGCACGGCTGGTCACTGCTTTCAAGGAGGACAAATCCTGGCTTCTTTGAAGTAGTCAGGCTTTGTCGTCTTCATCCGGGGCGACACCCAGTAGCGGGAGATTGGTGGATCTCCCGGTGCACAATCCCATAACATCCAGCGCGACATGTCAGAACGGCTCTATTTCGGAAAAATCCAGGAAGTCATTGAACCGCCGAATCTCATTGAGGTTCAGCTAGACTCCTACAAGGAATTCCTTCAGCAGGATGTCCCGCCGGAAAAGCGGAAAGACGTCGGTCTGCAGGCTGTGCTCAAGGAGGTCTTCCCGATTGACAGCTATGATGAGAAAATCACACTTGAGTTCATCAAGTATGACATCGCCGAACCAAAGCTGACCTCGCTGGAAGCATTGCGCGAAGGAGAAAGCTTTTGGGCTCCTCTCTACGTGACTTTTGCCCTCAAGGATGAGGCGGGAACCAAGGAAGAGCGCGTCTACATGGGGGAAATTCCTCTGATGACCCGCCGGGGCACTTTCATCATTAACGGCGCGGAACGCGTCGTGGTCAGCCAGTTGCACCGCTCCCCGGGGGTCTGCTTCGAGACCGCCCAGCATCTCAATGGCAAAACGCTCTATGGATTCCGGATCATTCCCGACCGGGGATCCTTGTTGGAAGTCCAGTTTGAGACCAATGATCTTCTCTTGGTTTACCTGGATCGCCGTCGCCGTCGTCGGAAGTTCCTCGGCACGACTTTCCTCCGGGTCATGGGATACCCCACGGATGCGGACATCATCAAAGAGTTCTACACCACCGAAGAACTCAAGATCAAAGTGGACATGGACGAGGCTTTGCTCAGTTCCAAGGTGCTCTACGAAGACATCAGGGACGGAGACGCCGTCCTTGCCAAGGCCTACGAGCCACTCACGATGGGCGTTGTCGGCGCGTTGGTTGCCGCCGGTCACAACAAGATCTCCGTCATCAATGCCGGTCCCGAGGATTTGTTGATCCGTTCGCTACGCAAAGATCCGGCCCGTGATGAAGAAGAGGCGTTGAAGGACATTTACCGTCGGTTGCGTCCCGGAGATCCTCCGACCGTTGCCAATGCCCGCTCCCTGCTGAAAAGGCTCTTCTTTGATCCCAAGCGTTACGACCTGACCCGTGTCGGTCGTTACAAGATCAACCACAAACTGGGACTGAAGATTGACGATAACAACCGGGTCATGACTCCGGAAGATTTCGTGGCTTCGATGAAATACCTTTTCAAACTGCGCCGCAACGAGGGCGTGCTTGATGACATCGACCATCTCGGAAGCCGCCGCATTCGCGGGGTGGGCGAGTTGCTGGCCAACCAGTGCCGGACCGGTCTGGCCCGGACCGAGCGTCTCGTGAAGGAGCGCATGACAGTGATGGACAGCGGGTTCGACACTCTCATTCCCTCCCGTCTGCTCAACAACAAAGCCCTCAACGGGGTGGTGCGGGACTTCTTCGGAAGGTCCCAGCTCTCCCAGTTCATGGACCAGACGAATCCCTTGTCCGAACTGACGCACAAGCGGCGTCTCTCCGCCCTCGGGCCGGGCGGTCTGAACCGTGACCGCGCCGGTTTCGAAGTCCGCGACGTTCATCCGAGCCATTACGGCCGGATTTGTCCGATCGAGACTCCTGAAGGACCCAACATTGGTTTGATCAACTCGATGAGCACCTTTGCCCGGATCAATGAATTTGGATTCATTGAGACGCCCTACCGCAAGATTGTGGATGGTGTCGCGAGCAACAAAATCGACTATCTCACGGCCGACCAGGAAGAAAACTTCATGATCGCCCAGTCCAACAATCCGATGGACGAGAAGGGCCGTTTCCTGGGTGAGCGCATCACCGCGCGGATTAGGGGGGAATTCGTCGACGTGCCCGCGAAAGATTGCGGGTACATGGATGTGTCGCCAAAACAGTTGGTTTCGGTGGCCGCCAGCCTCATTCCTTTCCTTGAGCACGATGACGCCAACCGCGCCCTGATGGGTTCGAACATGCAGCGCCAGGGGGTTCCTTTGCTCGTCAGCGAAGCGCCTCTCATCGGAACCGGGATGGAAGGCAAGGTGGCCCGGGACTCACGCGCCGTCGTGGTGAGCGAGTCCAATGGCACCGTCGCGGCGGCCACGGCGACGATGGTCGTCGTGACCAAAGATGGCAAACTACCGGTTTCCGACAGTGTCTTCCTGAACGATCCGGAAGTGCTCAAAAACGATCCTGACAATGGCATCCACGTCTATCCGCTGCGCAAATTCATGCGTTCCAACGCGGCGACCTGCATCAACCAGAAGCCGATTGTGCGACGGGGTGACAAGGTGAAGAAGGGGCAGGTTCTCGCCGATGGTCCCAACACCGAAAATGGCGAACTGGCCCTGGGCCGGAACATGCTCGTGGCCTTCATGCCATGGAATGGATACAACTTCGAGGATGCCATCGCGATCTCTGAAAAAGTGGTCCGCGACGACATTTTCACCTCCATCCACATCGATGAATTCGAGATCGGCGCCCGCGACACCAAGCTGGGGCCGGAAGAAATCACCCGGGACATCCCCAATGTCGGGGAAGAATCGCTTCGCAATCTCGGCCCCGACGGAGTCATCCGCATCGGAGCCGAAGTCCGGCCGGGCGACATTCTGGTGGGCAAAATCACCCCCAAGAGTGAAACCGAACTGGCTCCTGAAGAACGGCTTCTCCGTGCCATCTTCGGGGACAAGGCCGCCGATGTGAAAGACACGTCGCTCCGGGTGCCTTCCGGTTGCACCGGTATCGTGATGGATGTGCGGGTATCTTCCCGCAACACCACCGCCAAGGAAAAAGTGGACAGCCGCGAGCAAAACAAGCAGCGCAAGGCCATTCAGGAACAGCATGACAAGGACCGCGAGGAGTTGATCGATCAACTCACCGAGCGTCTTTCCGACATTCTGCTCAACGAGAAAATTCCTCTCGATGTGATGAACGCCCAGGATGGTGAAATCATCATTCCCGCCAAAAAGAAAATCACCAAGACGCTGCTTCGCAAGCTGGCTCTCGCCTACGACAAAATCGAGATCGATCCGAGTCCCGCGCGGAACAAGATCATGGAGATCATTTCGACGTTCGAGTCGAAATTCGCCGAGGTCGACATGGAACGTGAACGCCAACTCGACCGCCTTGAAGCGGGGGATGACTCCGAGCCCGGCATCATCAAGCAGGTCAAAGTCTACGTCGCCAAGAAGCGCAAACTCAGTGTCGGGGACAAAATGGCCGGCCGCCATGGTAACAAGGGGGTCGTCGCCAAAATCGTGCCCGAAGAGGACATGCCATTCCTGGAGGATGGCAGTCCGGTCGATATCTGTTTGAACCCACTGGGCGTTCCTTCGCGAATGAACGTGGGACAGGTTTTGGAAACCCATCTCGGGGTCGCTGCCCGGGCTCTGGGCTTTAAGGTGGCCACCCCGGTCTTTGACGGGATCCCCGAAGCCAAGATCATGGATTATCTCAAGGAAGCCAAGGCCAAGGAAGGTTGGGAATGGATCGGATTGAACGGGAAAAGCCGCCTCTACGACGGCCGAACCGGGGAATCCTTCGCCCAGGAAGTCGTGGTCGGGGTCATTTACATGCTGAAACTGGGCCATTTGGTCGAGGACAAGATTCATGCCCGCGCCGTCGGCCCTTACTCCCTCGTCACCCAGCAACCGCTGGGAGGCAAGGCCCAGTATGGTGGCCAGCGTTTCGGGGAAATGGAAGTGTGGGCGCTGGAAGCCTACGGTGCGGCCTACCTGTTGCAGGAACTGCTCACCGTGAAGTCTGACGACGTCCAAGGACGGACCCGGATTTACGAATCCATCGTCAAGGGCGACAACAATCTCGACGCCGGCACTCCGGAGTCGTTCAACGTGCTCATCAAGGAAATGCAAAGCCTCGGTCTCGACATCCGCGTCGGAAGCGGACAGAAACGGGCCGAAGAACTCCTCAACGAAAGCATCAGCGCCTGATCCCGCGGCCTTCCCGCCGCTCCGGCATGCTTTGATCGGCTGCCGGGGCGGGGGAGAGCCTTCTCCTTCTTCCATTTTTCTCCTCTTCCGTCAGCCTCCACTCCATCCTCGCACCGCGTATGTCCATCAACTCTTCTGAAACCCATCTCGACGAGATCTTCGGCCTTGAGCGGAAGACCGACAGTTTCGACCATGTCAAGATCACCGTGGCGGCTCCGGACACGATCCGTTCCTGGAGTCGTGGCGAAGTCAAGAATCCGGAAACGATCAACTACCGCACGTTCAAGCCGGAAAAAGGCGGTCTTTTCTGTGAGCGTATTTTCGGACCTTCCAAAGACTGGGAGTGCGCCTGCGGCAAATACAAGCGCATCAAGCACAAGGGCGTGGTCTGCGACCGTTGCGGGGTCGAAGTCACCCTCTCCAGGGTGCGCCGCGAGCGCATGGGGCACATCGAACTCGCCGTTCCGGTCTCCCACATCTGGTTCTACAAGTGCATGCCTTCGCGCATCGGCTTGATGCTGGACATGAGCGCCCGGCACCTCGAGCGCGTCATCTACTACGAGGATTACATTGTCATCGAGCCGGGCAACACCCCGCTGCATGAAGGCCAGCTCCTTACGGAGATGGAATACCGTGACGCCCAGGAAGAATACGGCGAGGACTCCTTCACTGCCGGTATGGGCGGCGAGGCCATCCGTGACCTGATGGCCCGCATCGACCTGGCCAATCTCGTGACGGAACTCGAGCAGGCCATGGGCAACACCCGCTCCAAGCAGGTGCGGAAAAAGATCGCCAAGCGACTTAAGCTGGCCCAGGGCTTCCTCAATTCCCGGACCCGTCCGGAGTGGATGATCCTCGAGGTTCTTCCGGTTATTCCTCCCGACCTTCGTCCGCTGGTGCCGCTCGAAGGAGGGCGCTTCGCCACTTCCGATTTGAACGACCTCTACCGTCGCGTCATCAACCGGAACAACCGCCTCAAAAATCTGCTCCAACTCAAGACGCCCGACGTCATCATTCGCAACGAAAAGCGGATGCTGCAGGAAGCGGTCGACGCTCTTTTTGACAATGGCCGCCATGGCCGTGCCGTCACCGGCGCCGGCAACCGCGCGCTGAAGTCTCTCTCCGACATGCTCAAGGGCAAAGGGGGGCGTTTCCGCCAGAACCTTCTCGGCAAACGGGTCGACTACTCCGGCCGTTCCGTCATCGTCATCGGACCGGAACTGCGCCTCAACCAGTGCGGTCTTCCCAAGAAGATGGCCCTTGTGTTGTTCGAGCCTTTCATCATCCGCCGCCTCAAGGAACGCGGTCATGTTCACACGGTACGGAGTGCCAAGAAGATGATCGAGCGCAAGACGCCGGAAGTCTGGGACATCCTCGAAGAGGTGACCAAGGGGCATCCGGTGCTTCTCAACCGTGCGCCCACGCTGCACCGTCTTTCCATTCAGGCGTTTGAGCCGGTGCTCATCGAAGGCTCCGCGATCCGGATCCATCCGCTGGTTTGTACCGCCTACAACGCCGACTTTGACGGTGACCAGATGGCGGTCCACGTGCCGCTTTCGGTGGACGCCCAAATGGAAGCCCGCATGCTCATGCTGGCCCCCAACAACATCTTCTCGCCTTCCAGCGGCAAGCCGATCACGACGCCCTCCCAGGACATTACGCTCGGTGCCTATTTCCTCACCTACACCCGTCTGATCCCCATCCGCGAGAAAGACAAAGCCAAGCATCTCCCGATCTTCGCGGACTGTTCGGAAGTCGAATTCGCCGTCGGGACCAACAAGGTGGAGTTGCACGATGCGATCCGTCTGCGGAATCCGGACTTTGGCAAGGACACCCACTTTGGCGACAAGGAAGCCCGCATCATCATCACGACGCCGGGCCGTGTCCGCTTCAACGAGATCTGGCCGGAAAAGATGGGCTTCACCAACGAAACCATCACCAAGAAGCAGCTCTCCGACATCATCTGGCGTTGCTACCAGGCCGCCGGTCAGGAGGCCACGGTGCGTGCCCTCGATGCTCTCAAAGCGCTTGGGTTCCGCGAGGCCACCCGCTCGGGTTGTTCCATCGGGATCACCGACATGGTCATCCCCGATGAAAAGAAGGGCGAACTCGCCAAGGCCTTCGCCGAAGTCGAAAAGTCGAACGACCAGTACCGCAACGGGGTCATCACCAACAAGGAGCGTTACAACAAGATCATTGACATCTGGACCGGAGCCGGTGAGGAAATTGCCAAAGCGCTTTTCCGCACCATCGAGCACAACGACGGCAAAGACATGCCGAACCCGCTCTACATGATGGTCAACTCCGGCGCCCGTGGTAACCGTCAGCAGATCAAGCAGCTCTCCGGGATGCGTGGTTTGATGGCCAATCCCTCCGGCGAGATCATCGAACGTCCCATTGTGGCGAACTTCCGCGAAGGTCTGTCGGTGATGGAATACTTCATCTCGACCCACGGCGCCCGTAAAGGTCTCGCCGACACCGCGTTGAAAACCGCCGACTCCGGATACATGACCCGGAAACTGGTCGATGTGGCCCAGGCCGTGATCGTCACCGAATACGATTGCGGCACCGCCAACGGCATCATC
Source organism: Verrucomicrobiales bacterium (assembly GCA_020852405.1). GTDB lineage: Bacteria > Verrucomicrobiota > Verrucomicrobiia > Verrucomicrobiales > DEV007 > JACKQE01. Next base: position 347 of record JADZAX010000314.1, on the reverse strand, counting down.
GTGCAGTCGATCTATGACGGTGACGAGGAAATCGTCGACCTGGCGACCCGGATCTACGGCCGTGTCGCGGCCGAGAAGGTGATCAATGTCAACGAGACCGTCGTCGTGCCGGGACAGCTCATCAACGAGACCACCGCCAAGAAGCTTCAGGAGATCGGTCACGAACAGCTCCGCATCCGCTCCGTCCTGACCTGTGAGTCGCGCCGCGGTTGCTGCGCCCAGTGCTACGGTCTGAATCTAGCGACCAACGTCCAGGCCAAACTCGGGGAAGCGGTCGGCATCATCGCCGCCCAGTCCATCGGGGAGCCCGGCACGCAGCTGACCATGCGTACCTTCCACATCGGTGG
>JADZAX010000313.1 GCA_020852405.1 Verrucomicrobiales bacterium | reverse complement strand
TATATTGACAACATTTCCGTCACTCCGAACGAGTGATTCTCCCATCCCAGCCCAGCCAAAACCTCAAGACCATGACTACTTTCAACAAGCTCACAGCGCTCGCCGCGACGGCCTTCCTGGCGGTCTCCTGTGGTGGGGAACCCGCCAAGGATTCAGCCGCGAATCCTCCTCCAGCAACGGATGCCACCGGTGCAGATGTCAAGGCCGCACCGGCTCCCGTCACTCCGCCCAAGGCCGACGCGCCCAAGCCGGCCGCCGCACCTGAAAAGCCGAAGGTTGATGCTCCACCGGCAGAACCCGCGGCTCCTTCTGCCCAGGCAACTCCGGCTCCCGCTCCGGCTCCGGCAGTTCCCGCTCCTGCGGCTCCCGCAGCGCCGCCTGCTCCTGCCGTCGCGAGCGCTGGCGCAGCCGCAGGTCCGGGAGGTGGTAACTGGGCCCGCTGGGGCCGCGATGGCCACAACAACATGTCGTCTTCGGCCACAGGTATTCCCGACGACATCAATCCCGGGACGATGAACGACAAGGAAGAAATCGATCTCGCCACCGGCAAGCATCTCAAGTGGGTGGCCAAACTTGGCTCCCATGCCTACGGCACCCCCACCATCGAGGGTGGCCGGGTCTTTGTGGGCACAAACAATGAAGTCCCCCGCAATCCCAATGCCACGGGCGACCGGGGTATCATGATGGCCTTCGACGAAGCAACCGGCAAGTATCTCTGGCAGCTCGCGGTGCCCAAACTCGGCGCCGGCAAAGTCTCCGACTGGGAATACCTCGGGATTTGCTCCTCGGCCCAAATCGAAGGAAAGTACGCCTACGTGGTGACCAACCGCGGGGAAATCCTCTGCCTGGATGTTTATGGCATGGAGGATGGCAATGACGGCCCCTTCCAGGATGAAGCCAAATACATCGAGGGAGGTCTCGATGGCATGGCCAATGCCAAACCCGTCGAAATCGGCCCCGGCGATGCGGACATCATCTGGGGATATGACATGCGTGGCGAACTTGGAGTCTTCCCCCACAACGTTACCAGCAGCAGCGTGGTGATCGCCGGTGACAAAGTCTTCGCCAGCACTTCCAACGGGGTCGACTGGTCCCATCTCAATCTTCCCGCCCCCCAAGCGCCGTGCATCATCGCACTGAACAAGGAAACCGGCGCCCTGGTTGGAGAAGAAGCCTCGGGAATCGGCAAAAACATCATGCACTGCAACTGGTCCTCCCCGGGCTATGCCGAACTCAATGGTGTCAAAACCGTGCTCTTTGGCGCGGGCGACAGTTTTGCTTACGGTTTCGGCATGGAGACCACAAAGGACGCCGAAGGCTTTGACGTTCTCAAGGAACTTTGGAAGGTCGACTGCTGCCCGAAAGAATACCGTTTCGACGCCAAGGGTGAGCCCATCAAATACGCCACCTACCCAGGCCCGAGCGAGATCATCGCTTCTCCAGTGACTTACAACAACAAGGTGTATGTCGCCATTGGTCAGGATCCGGAACACGGCGAAGGGGTGGGTTGCCTCACCTGCATCGATCCCTCCAAAGGCAACGGGCAGGACGCGATTGTCTGGCAGTTCAAAAACCTCGGACGCACCATCTCCACCCCTTCGATCGTCGACGGACTCATCTACATCTCCGACTATTCCGGCAAAGTATTCTGCATTGACGCTGAGACCGGCAAGGAATACTGGTTTCATGACACGCTTTCCCACATCTGGGGATCCACCATGGTGGTCGATGGCAAGGTCCTGATCGGGAATGAAGATGGCGAACTCATCATCCTTGCCGCCGGCAAGGAAAAGAAAGAGCTCTCCACGGTGGAGTTTCCCTCCCCCATTTTCTCGACTCCGATCGTGGCCAACGGAACGCTCTACATCATGACCGAAACCCATCTCTACGCTTTCCAGAAATAAGCTGTTGGCCGCTCTGGCGGCTCCTCCCCTTCTCCTCGGAGCACCTCCGGGGAGTAGGGTTCTCCCGCAGGCAGACCACCTGCTCCTACTTTGAAATCCTTCCCGTAACAATGAGTCCAGACGAAGCACGCAGCCAACTTGACGCGCAGGTGCGCGAAACCATCCAATGGCACTTCTCCCCGGAAACGGGATGCCCCTTCTGGCTCGACTGGGCCAAAACAGCAGGATGGGACCCCCGCCAGGAAATCAAAGGGTATGATGACATCATCAAGTTCCCCCACTTCCAGGACGAATGGCTGCGGGATGAAAAGAACGAACGGTTTGTCCCCAATGCCTACAAATACCGACCGTTCAATGTCTTTGAGACCGGAGGCACGACGGGCCTTCCCAAGCAGCGCGTTGGCTGGGACGACTACAAACACGATTACGAGCAGTTCTCCGACACCCTGAGTGACGAGTTTTTCCCTCGGGGAGGGAACTGGATCATGGTGGGACCGACCGGTCCCCGCCGTCTCCGCCTTGCGGTGGAACACCTCGCCAACCACCGTGGCGGCAGTTGCTACTTTGTGGACCTCGATCCCCGCTGGGTCAAAAAACTCATCCTCCGCAAGGAATATGACCAGGCCGAGCGTTACCAGGCCCATGTCATGGAGCAGGCGGTGGAAATCATCAAGCACCGGGATATCAAGTGCATCTTCACCACTCCGAAGTTGCTTGCCAGCATCGGGGAGCGCATCTCCATCTCCAGCCATGGCCTCCGGGGCTGTTTCTGCGGTGGCACCTCGATGACTCCGGAATACGTGAGGTTTCTCCAGGAGGAAGTTCTGGAAGGCAAGGCCCAGTTCGTCCCCACCTACGGCAACACGCTGATGGGCCTCGCCGTGAGTATTCCGGAAGAACTGAAGCAGAACCAATACAGCGTGACCTACTACGCTCCGCAACCCCGCGCGGTGCTTCGGATTGTCGATGCCGATAAAACGGAGATCACCAAGGATTACGGAGAATACGGACGAGTCGAGCTGACCACCCTGACCAAGGAGTTCTTCATGCCGCGTTTCCTGGAGCGGGATGAAGCCATCCGGCGCAAACCCCATGCGAAATACCCATGGGACGGTGTCGGAGATGTCCGCCCCTTTGGTGCCTTGACCAAAACGGTCATCGAAGGCGTTTATTGATCTATCCTCCCCCGCCCATCATCCCCCAGCGGTTCATTTGTCATCATGTCTGCTCCCCATATTCCTATCCTGCGGCAGGGCCGCGTTTACAAGTCGCTCGACGTCCAGACGGTGAACCGGTTGGGCTCGACCGAAGCGGCGGCCGAGATCAGTTTCGCCTGCGCGGACATGATCAAGTACGACCTGCGGAAGATGGGGCAGGCCCGGGCCATCCTCAAGGCCATGAGGTCGGAGGACCTGATCGAAATCACTAAAAAGGCAGGGGAAATTTTTCTCCACGACGACCTTCCAATCGGTATCGACGGAGCCCTGCAGTCCCCCGAAGATTATGTCCTCTCGCTGGCAGCCACCAGTGGTTTGCCCCACTCCCTCATCCGCATGAACATGAAGCGGCTCGGGGGCATTTTCGGGCAGATCGACACGATTTTCCGCGGACTGACCCGCGGCCTTGATATCGCGGTGCTGGACAAGGGATATGGCGAACAGGGAGGTTCGCCGGTGAGTTTTTCCGCTTCAACGAACGAGTTGGCGGTCATTCTGCCGAGCAATTCGCCGGCCGTCAACGCGCTTTGGATTCCCTCCATTGCAATGAAGGTGCCCGTGCTCCTCAAACCCGGACGGGAGGAACCGTGGACTCCATGGCGCGTCATCCAAGCCTTCATCAAAGCCGGATGTCCTCCCGAAGCGTTCAGTCTATATCCGACTCAACATGATGGATCCGGGGTGATCATCCGCCGGGCCGGACGGGTGATGCTGTTCGGCGATGACAGCACGGTGAAGCAGTATGAGCATGATCCCCGGATCGAGGTGCATGGCACCGGCTACTCCAAGCTCCTCATCGGTGAGGACGAGATCGAAAATTGGCGGGACTATGTCGACACCATTGTGGAGAGCATTTCCGCCAACTCCGGACGCAGCTGCATCTGCACATCGACCGTGGTAGTGCCAAAGTATGGCGACGAGATCGCCAAAGTGGTGGCGCAGCGTCTGGCAGAGATCAAGCCATTGGCCCAGAATGATCCCGAGGCCCGCCTTTCCGGCTTTGCCAATCCCAAATTCGCCGAATGGATCAATGAGGCCGTTGAAAGTGGCCTCAAGAGCGGCGGGGCCACGGACGTCACTGCGGAGTTTCGCGAAGGCGAACGGTTTCATGAACGGGACGGCATGAATTATCTTCAACCCACCTTGGTTCGCTGCCAAACCTTCGATCAGGATCTTGCGATCCGCGAGTTCCTCTTCCCCTTCGCCAGCGTGGTGGAATGCCCGCAGGCGGAAATGCTCGACAAAATCGGCCCCTCGCTGGTGGTCACCGCGATCACCCGCGACATGGACTGGATCAATCAACTTTTTGACTGTGCCACGATCGACCGGTTGAACATCGGAAATGTCCCGACCAACCGCATTCAGTGGGATCAACCTCACGAAGGGAATCTCTTCGAATTCCTCTACACCCGTCGGTCCTTCCAGATCGCCCTGAGTGCCTGAGCCCGGGAGATTTCGGAATGTCCGCCGACGCGCTCACCATTGAGGCATTGTGCCGGGACAGTGATGCCCCGGAGGACGTGCGGCATTTCGCCCACATCGCGACGGAAGTCGTCTTTGGGGCCGGTTCGCTGGAGCAGGTGGGAACCAAAGCGGCGGCGCTGGGAGGCCGGCGGGTGCTGTTGGTGACCGATCCCGGCATTCTCGCGGTCGGACATGCCGGACGGGCCCAGGCATCCTTGGAAGCCGCAGGCCTCTCGGTGACGCTGTTCTCGGATGTTCATGAGAATCCCACCACGCTGGACGTTGACCGCTGTCTGTCCGTGGCCCGGGAGGCTGACGTCGACCTCATTGTAGGATTGGGAGGTGGTAGCAGCATGGACACCGCCAAAGGCTGTAACTTTCTCCTCACCAACGGGGGAGAAATGCGTGATTACTGGGGGGTGGGCAAAGCCACCCTGCCGATGATTCCACTCATCGCCATTCCCACGACGTCCGGGACCGGCAGTGAATGCCAGTCATTCGCTCTCATTGCCGATGCCGAGACTCACATCAAAATGGCCTGCGGGGACAAAAAGGCTGCCGCCAAAGTCGCCCTGCTGGATCCGGAACTGACAGTGACGCTCCCTCCTCGGGTCACTGCCGCCACAGGGATTGATGCGGTCGCCCACGCTCTGGAGACGGCGGTCTGCAACAAACGGAGCGAGAGTTCTCTGGCCTATTCCCGCCTCGCCTGGCAACTGCTCAACAGGGGATTGGACAGTGTCTTTGAGAATCCCGCCGACATCACCGCGCGCGCCCGGGTCCATCTCGGGGCCGCCTATGCGGGCACTGCGATCGAAACCAGCATGCTGGGGGCCGCCCATTCCTGCGCCAATCCTTTGACGGCCCGGTTCCAGATCATCCACGGTATCGCAGTGGGGATCATGCTACCCCACGTCGTGACCCTCAACGAAGCCGGCAGCTCTGCCGCAGCCGCGGTTTATGCCACCTTGGGAGACGAACCGCTCGTCTGGAGGCTTGGCCACCTGCTTGGCAAAGCAGGCGTGCAGACCAGACTCCGCGATCACGGAGTTCCCATCGAGGCCCTTCCGGAACTGGCCGTGGAGGCCGCCAGACAGTGGACGGCCCAGTTCAATCCCGTGGAGGTCGGTGAACCGGAAATGCTGGCCCTCTACCGCGCGGCTTGGTGAACCGCTCGCGTCAAGGGATGCCGTGACCTTTGGCGGCACTCCACAGGGCATACCAGTCCTGGCGCTCCATCTTGATGCCTGCGGCCGAAGCCTGGGAGCGGATCCGCTTTTCTTGATTCGACCCGATGATGGTGACCGGCTTGGAGGGATGGGCCATGACCCAGGCGAAGGCAAGGGCATCGTCCTCGGCATCCCCGTACCGCCCACGCATTTCATCCATGCATTTCCGGATTCGGGCCCCGCTTTCGTTCGCCGGATCGAAAAGCCGTCCCCCTCCCAAGGGTGACCAAGCCATGGGACGGATCCGGGCCTGTTCACACTGGGTCAGGGTTCCGTCGTAGAGCGCATCCATGTGGAGAAGACTGACCTCCACCTGGTTGGTCACCACGGGGGCTTCCAGCCGGGAATTGAGCAGTTCCACCTGGTCGCGGGTATAATTCGAAACGCCGACATGCAGGACCAGACCGTCGTCGAGGAGCTTTTCGATCGCCGAGGCCGTTTCATCGGCACTGGTCAGCCAGTCCGGTCGATGCACCAGCAGGACGTCGAGGTGGTCGGTATGGAGGAGTTTGAGGGATTTTTCGGCGCAAAGCCGCAGATTGGCTGCGGTGGCATTGTAATGGGCAATGGAGGCATCCCCTTTCTCCTCGGAAGGCACGTCGATGCCGCATTTCGTGATGATCTCGAACGATTCACGCCAGGAGGGCCGGGCTTTGAAGACTTCCCCGATGGCAGCCTCGACCTGATAGGATCCGTAAATTTCTGCCGTATCCAGGGTGCTCAATCCCAACTCTTCGCACCATTCGAAACGCTCAATCAGCGCGTCTGTGGTGGGAGAGGGATCCCCCTCCAGCAGTCGCCAGGTGCCGTAGACGATTTCGGAGACCTTGGGGCCGTCCGGGGAGAGCATGACCTTGTGAACCATGATGCCAAGGAAACGCCATAGAATGGCGCTGGAAAAGGCGAAACTGCTTCCAACCGGCGAAAAAATGCGATCTTCCTGGCCGGTTCAGGCAAGGATCGAGTGCAAGACCTCACCGTAGACATCCGTCAGGCGGAAGTCCCGGCCCGCATAACGGAAAGTCAGATGCGTATGATCAAAGCCCAGCAAATGCAGCAGGGTGGCATGAATATCATGGACTGAAGTGGGATTCTCCTGAGCCCGGAACCCAAATTCATCCGTCGATCCATGAATCGTGCCTCCCTTCACACCACCGCCGGCGAGCCACATGGTGAATCCGTGGTGGTTGTGATCCCGTCCCAGCTTGGTGTCCGGAGCATTGGCTCCCGGAGTGGGGAGTTCCACCGTCGGGGTGCGGCCGAATTCGCCCCCCCACATGACGAGCGTGTCTTCCAGCAATCCCCGCTGTTTCAAGTCGGTGAGCAACGCGCCAATCGCTTGGTCACACTCCTTGGCGAGACGCCCATGCTCTTTCTCGATCTGATTGTGGCTGTCCCAAGGCTGTCCGGCGCCATGCCAGACTTGGACGAAGCGGACCCCCCGCTCAATGAGACGTCGCGCGATCAGCATTTGCCGCCCCTGAAGGTCGCGTCCATACAAATCACGGATATGATCAGGCTCCCGCTCGACATCGAAAGCATCCGTCGCTTCCATTTGCATCCGGTAGGCGAGTTCGTAACTCTGGATGCGGGCTTCCAACTCCGGATCTCCCTGACGGGTGGCGAGATGTTTCTGGTTGAGAGCCTGGATGAGGTCGAGTTGCCCGCGCTGCAGTTCCTGCGTCAACGAGGTGTTTTTCAGGTTGGCAATCAGCTTGGTGACATCAGGCTCCTTGGTGTCAATGTGGGTCCCTTGGTAGGCGCCGGGGAGGAAAGCAGAACGCCAGTTCTGGGTTTCCACAATCGGCACCCCGCCGGGGCAGAGAGCCACAAAACCCGGCAAATTTTGGTTTTCAGTCCCCAATCCGTAAGTCACCCAGGCACCGACGCTGGGACGGACGATGCTGACCCGCTCGGCACCGGAATTCATCAGCATGAGAGAAGGCTCGTGGTTCGGGACCAACGCGTGCATGGACCGCACAATGCACATGTCATCCGCATGCCGGGCGACATTTTGAAAGAGATCGCTCACTTCGATGCCGCTTTCTCCATACTTGCGGAAGGCAAAGGGCGATCCCATGGCAGCCCCCGTTTGGCGCTCGGTCTTGAGGTGCTCCCCCGGGAGCTGCTGACCGTGGTATTTGGTCAACAGCGGCTTGGGATCGAAAGTATCGACCTGGCTCGGACCTCCATTCGCGAAGAGATGGATGACGTGCTTGGCCCGGGCCGGAAAATGGGGCTGTTTCGGAGCAAACGGAGAAAGGGCGACCCCACCCTCCTGCCCCGCGGTGGGCGCCGCTTCAAGAGCTTCGCTCAGGAGGGACTGCAATCCCACGGCGCCGAGCCCCATGCCGACCCGGCGGAGCCAATCCCGGCGGGAGGCGAGTTGACGGATACAATCGGGAGGCAGACCGTGCATGGCTTCAATTAACCCCGCTTTTCCCACCAATCAAGCAGCAGCCGCTCCCTGACAAGGCCAGGAAGATCACTGAGCGTCCCACCGCCTGCCTTTTCGGGCTTGTGAAGGGCGGATTGGCGTGCCAATAGTGGGCTCTGAAGCCTCCCGCAGACTGTCCCTCCCCCATGTCCCCCTCCCACCCGGCTCCCGGCCCGGCCTTGGAAAGCGATGCCGGCCTCTGGAAGAAGCGCACGCTCTGGTTGCTGCTCGGGGCCGCAGTGCTGCGGTTGGTCTACGCCGCCCTGGTGCGGATCGAACTGGCAGGTGACGAGGCTTATTACTGGGACTGGGGACGCCGTCTCGACTGGGGCTACTATTCTAAACCTCCGTTGATCGCCTGGCTCATGGCCCTGATCGGATGGATTGGCAGAAACACCGACGTGGCGATCCGCATGGCTCCTGTAGTCGTGATCACGGGGTCCCTCTGGCTCCTTTCCCGGCTGACTTCCCGGCTCTTTGGCGAACGGGCAGGATTTGTGGCCTCTTTGACCGCGATGGCCTTCCCAGCCAACGCCCTGCTAGGCTTCTTTTTTACCATTGACGCTCCCCTGATCTTTTTCTGGACTGGCAGCCTAATCACCTTCTGGGACTGGACCGAAGGCCGCCACCCGGTGCGTTCCTTGCTGCTGTTGACATTGATGCTGGGACTGGGGCACCTCAGCAAACAAATGATGCTCATTTTTCCCATCTTGGCGGTGATCTATCTTGCAACCACCCCGGCAAAACGAGTCCTGCTGCGACGCCCCGGCTTCTGGCTGGCCGTGGCAGCCTCCCTGCTGTTCCTCGTTCCATCGCTGGTGTGGAATGCCCACCACGACTGGATCACCTTCCAGCACACGAGGCACCATTTTGCTGCCGCCACGGTGCCTTTTTGGCAATCCTTCTTGGAATTTCTCGCCTACCAACTCGGCGCAGTCCTCTCCCCTCTGCTTTGGCTGCTGGTGATGGCGATTGCCGCCCTGGGAACCTGGCGCTGGAACCAGCTCGACGACCGGGAGCGTTTCCTCTGGTGTTTCAGCGCTCCGGCCCTGCTCCTGATGTATGTCATGGCCCTGCGTCAAACGATGCTGCCGAACTGGGCGGCCGTATATTACGTGGCCCCGTGCGTCTGGATCGGAGGCTGGTATGCCGGAAAATCCAACGTTCTTTCCGCACCGGTATGGAGGGCGCTGTGGAAGCCGGGCATCTCTGTGGGATTGGTCCTGATGCTGTCCTTCTTCCTTCTGCTCCCTGGCATCGCATGGGTGGGAAAGGCTGGCGACAAGCACCTCGATCCGGCTTCCCGTGTGAGGGGATGGCGTGAGGTCGGCCGTCAGGCCGGGGAATTCCTCGCCCAAGTGCCCCGACCGGAGCAAACCGTCGTGATTGCTCTCGGCCACCGTTACAATGCGAGCGAGTTGGCCTTTTACATGCCGGGCCAACCGCGGGTTTACCGCTGGCACCGGTTCCTGGAGGTCGAATCGCAATACGAACTGTGGCCGGATCCCGTTGCCGAGGGGAAAAAGGGCTGGGATGCCCTCATTTTTCTTGATGGACGGGACACAAACCTGATGTATCGATTTGAGACCAAATTCGCTGATCTGAAGCGCCTCGGCGAAATCAAAGTCAACCCTGGTCCACAAATGGAACGCTATTACCAAGTGTATTTGGGTCGACTGACTTCATGGCCCAAAGGAGCTCCCCCGAAACAGACGGGCGCGCTCCCGGAAGAAGAAGATGCCCCGGGTACGGACACCGATCCCCTGCCCCCAACTCCCGCCACCGCCCCGCCTCCGTGAACGACGCCCCTTCCAGTCCCCACGCCTTCCGCTCGACCTTTCCCCTCACCTCGGGAGTCCGGAGCGATGGCCACGCCAGCCCCAATCCCGAACCGCCCCTGGTGAGCATCGTGATCCCCTTTTACAACGAAGAGGCGTGCGTCACCGAGGTCTTGGAAGAAATCCGCTCCGCCCAGCCCGGAGCCGAAATCATCGCGGTGGACGACGGCAGCAGGGATGCCACCTGGGCGAAGATCAGCTCACTTCACTGGGTGACCGGGCTGCGTTTGCTCCAAAACCGGGGTCAAAGTGCCGCGATGTTTGCGGGCCTGCGCTCCGCCCGCGGCAGTGTCTGCGTCCTCATGGACGGTGACGGCCAGAATGATCCGGCCAACATTGCCGATCTGGTGAGTCTGGTGGCCTCCGGTGAGGCCGATGTCGTGTGTGGGCGTCGCGCCAAAAGGCAGGATACCTGGAGCCGTCGCGCGGCTTCCCGCATCGCCAACCGCGTCCGGCGGACGTTCATTCACGACGGCATCAGTGACACCGGCTGCTCACTCAAGGCCTTCAGCCGTGACTGTGTGGAATTGTTGGTGCCATTCAACGGCATGCACCGGTTTTTGCCGGCGGTTTTCACCCATGCCGGGCTGCGCCTCCGGGAAGTGGACGTGAACCACCGGGTCCGTCAAGCCGGGACCTCCAAATACACCAATTGGGAACGCGGACTGCGGGGGATTTACGACCTGATCGGGGTTTGCTGGCTCCTCAAACGCAAAGTCCTGTTTCCTGGGTTGGAGATGAAACCTCCCACCGAAAACTGACTCCCCAGTTCACTTCGGCCCGGTGTAGTGAAACACATAAAGGGTCAATGAATCATCCTGGGACTGAAAGGTCCGGGTATTCGTGAAAAGCGTTGGATCCCACAGCATGGCGACCATGTCGGGACTGAGTAATTCTGAAAGCCCGCGCTCCCCCATCACGACATAGAGTTCGCCACCGACTGCCGCGACGTCGGCAATCTTGGCCTTCAATGTGGCGGCATCCCGGACATGGGTGTCAGCCCTCGGATCATACAGTCCGATATAGCGCCACAGGTAGACGGTGAAAACCGTTGACCCAGACATGACATGCATCGGCTCGTGAAGTCCCCGGGTGACCTCGAAAGCCTCGCGGTTGGCTTCGACCGGATGCGTCACCATGTAGCGGGATTGCGGAAGAATCACGGCCAGATAGCAGACCGCTACCACCAGTCCGGCGAGTCCCGGACCCATCCGCGTAATACCGGCGCAGCTGTCCACCACCCGGTTGGCACCGAAAGCCAGCGCCAGGCTGATGACCGGCACCGCATAAAACGAGTACCAAGCCAGCCATTCGAGATGGATTTTGTATTTGAAGTGAAGCGCTCCGACCACGCACGAAACCATCAATGCCAGCCCCATGGCGGCCAAGTGGGGCACCTTTTTGAACATCGAAACCCCACCCACCCCCAGCAGCCCTGAGAACAGCACCAGAAGAGGCCAGGACACCCATGGGAAACCGGTTAGCAGCCTCAGGGACGCGACATTCGATGGATTTTCCGGAGCCAGATCCCAGTTCATGCCAATCAAGAATTGAGAAAAGGCATCCTTCAGCCAAGGCAGATACATGGGTTTGACTCCGGCGATTTTGGCGGCCTCACGCCCCTGCAGAAGGCAGGGCATCACCAGATGGGCAAACAGCCCTGCGGCTAATAGGCTGGCCGCCAGCCAACGTCCTATCGAAACCCACCGGGCCCGACCAGCTGGTCTGTCTTGCTGCAAAGGTGCAAACAAGAGGATCAGCACCAGCACGAGGTTGAGCAACGCCAGTCCGTAGTAGATGCCTTTCCAGGAATACATGGTGAGGAACTCCGCCAAACCGAAGAGCAGCCACCAGCGCCAGCGTCCGGTTTTCAATGCCAACCCGGAGAACCACAGGGTCGCGAGCAAAAAGCACAGCATCAGGGAGTAGCCGCGGGCCTCGCTGGAATATCGCAGATGCATCGGATGGAAGGCCAGAAAAAAACAGGCCCATACGCCGGTGGAGGACTGCCCCCACCAGCGCAACATCCCGGCAAGAATCGCCAAACTCCCCAGACCGGCAAGGAAGGCCGGCATCCGGGACACCGCTTCATCAAACGCCTCCCGGGAACGCCCGGTGACCGTCCGCCAGGCGTCAAGTGTCGCCCGCTGCGCCGCAGTGAACAGGTAATGGTTTCCTCCGGTATGGTCATCAAAAAAGACCTGTTCCCAATTCGCGGCGATGAACACCATGCGCCCTTGGAGATTTCCTCTTTCCGCAGGCCGGTCCAGCCCATGGCCATACCGCGTGACGGCCCAGCCCTCGTCCCCCCAATAGCTCAAGTCCATCCGTTGCCAGCGAACCACCCCGGCAGCCAGAATGATAACCAGAACAAGTGTCCAAAACCGACGATCATTCCCGCCTTGAGCCCCACCCACACCGGCGTAACGGGCGCCTTCCCCTTTCGGCCAGAACCGGGAAAAGAGAACCATGGGGAGCCAAATGGCAACGTTCAAAAGCGCCCCATACCAAAGCCCTGGAGCCATGAAATCCTTGTATTTGCGTTTAGTTCCGTCCGCGAGACGCGCCAGTTCCTTGAGATCCCAAGGATGGGCCTGGGAGAAAAGCCACCAGCCGGAACAAAGCACCCCGAGGAGAGCGATCCCCCAGACCAACCAATCTCCGCGCGCGCCCCTCGGCAGGATGAAGTCCGCCAACGCCCGGAGCCTGGGTGATTGGAAAACTGCCTGCAACCATTTCCTCCAAAAGTCTGGCGAAAGAAAACGCATGGGAGGAGGGTATCGTGGTGGAATGAAGGCGACTATCCTCCAGAGCAAGCACCGTGCAAGCCCCTCCCGAAAAATTCTTTTGTCCTTTTGAAGTGCGGAAAAGGCCCGCGCCAGGGAACCTCAAATCCCCGGATTTCACTCCCCTGGAAACCCCTCCCGCACGCCAATGCCGATTGACTTTCGATCCATCCAGATTATCTGGATCACTCTCAAATAGCCATGTTTTTGCTCCTCTCTGAAACCTCCCTCCCTTGGTGGTTGACTGTCATTTATGGCATCATCGAAGGCATCACCGAGTTCCTTCCCATTTCTTCCACAGGGCATTTGTTGATCGCCCAGTATTTTTGGGGCAGTCAGGGGGAAGCCTTCACCGTGATCATCCAGGCCGGGGCCATTCTTGCGGTGGTCTTCATTTATTGGAAGAGACTGCTCGATCTGGTTCTCAATGCCACCAAGCCGGACCAACTTCGTTACAATCTCAAGCTTGCTCTCGCATTCGGCGTCACCGCCGTCTGTGGACTGGTCCTCAAAAAAATGGGATGGGAACTTCCCGAAACGCTGCTGCCAGTCATTCTCTCAGTGGCAGGAGGCGCGGTGGCCATCTTCATTGTCGACCGCCCCAAGGCCCACCATGACCGAGGGGATGAGGAACCTTCCTGGAATGCCGCTTTCTGGATTGGACTGGCCCAGGTTATGGCCATGGTTTTCCCGGGGCTTTCACGTTCCGGAGCCACCATCATCATAGCCATGCTCTGCGGGACCCGGAGAACCGCGGCAACGGAGTTCTCCTTTCTGGTTAGTATTCCGACCATGTTCGCCGCCAGTGCCAAAGAAGGCTACGACGCCTACCAAGAGGACCAGTTCACGGGAGTCGGGATCTTCGATCTGGCGCTTGGTTTTGTCGTCTCCATGATCGTGGCGTTTGTCGCGGTGAAATGGCTCCTCGGTTTCGTGCGCGGGCACAATTTCATCCCTTTCGCCTGGTACCGGATAGTCCTGGCTCTCGTTCTGACGATCTTTCTCGTCACCGGAGTCGGACACAAAGGGGAAGCGACTCCGGCCGCTCCGATCCCCGAAAGTTCGAAGATTTCGCCTTGATTGGCCGCGGGGCTGCTTTCAGGAACGGATCGTCCTCTCCCCGCCAGCTCTAGCCTTGCGCCGGAACCATCCGGCAATCAGTTCGCCCACTCCGAGCAGATTCTCCCAGCGGCGCACCGCAACGTCGAGCAGGAAGAGGCCGAGCAGCATCAGCAAAAGGTAGGGCGTCAGCTCGAGATACCGTGACACATCGGATCCCTCCAGGACCGGGTCGATACTGCCGTCTCCCAGCCAGGTTCCTCCGGTTAACTCACAGGCCTTTTTCAGAACACTGTCGTCAATCTGCCCGGTGCTGACTTCTGCGGAAGGGTTGTGCACATGGCCGGCGGAAACAGTCTGCGCACCCGCCCGGGCTCTGACCAGATAAACCCCGGGCTTCGTCGGGTGGAACGATCCGGCATAGAGACCGCTGCCATACTGCTCGAGCGTCTTCTCTTCCACCAGCCGCATCGCGGAGCCCAGCGCATTGGCCGGCAGGAAAAACACGTTGGCTTCGACCACGGCATCATTTTTACGCGATCCGGCATCGGCCAAAAGGTCCACATTGATCCTCACATCCTCGCCTTCATCTTCGAGTCGGAGGTCCATGAACTGCCCTTGGGGAGCCCTGGCCGTTTCACGTAGAATCTGAGCCCAAAGACTGCTGTAGCCCGGCCATTGACTGACCCAGAGGGCACTCCAGCGGCTTTTGCAGTCGGAGGTGAAGGCGGTCACTTTGCCGAGGCCGAAGCGCCAGGTGGAAAGCAGGGGATCATCCGTGTCCGTGACCAGAAGCGTTTGTGATGTGGCCTTGCGGTTGGTCTTCACATAACCCAACAATGGAGGCACACTGCCTTCCTGCCAACCGCGGAGCATGGCGTGACGCTCCACCAGCTTGGGTTCGAAAGCCTCCTCGCGGATCATCCGTCCGGTGTGCATCATCGTGTCCTGAGTGAAAATGCGGGTGATGGCCGTGGGGTCCATCGTGACATAGGACTGCCCCCCCCCGGCCGCTGCAATGGCTTGGAGCAGTCCGATCTGGGCACCCGCCCCGACGGCCACGGTGGAAATCGTGATGCCTTCGGCATGGCATTGGGAAGCCAGAGCCTGGTAGCCTTCCCCGGTGGTCTGCCCATCCGTGAGAACGATCATGTGCTTGACCTTGGCTTTGACTTTGGCGAGTTCTTCCCGGGCGGCGGCCATGCCAGGATAGACATTGGTCCCGCCTCCGGCGGTCAGGGAGGCGATCTGGGAAGCGATGGCACTGGTGCTGGTGACCCGCGTCATGGGGACCACAACGTGGACGTCGGAATCAAAGGCAAAGACCCCGAGATAATCCTTGGGACTCAACAGCTCGGCGGTTGCGATGGAAGCGGACTTGCAGATCTCGATCTTCTGGCCCGACATGGAGCCCGACCGGTCCATCACCAGCGCGAGCGCCGAACTCTGCTGCTCCTCCATGTCCGGGGCTTTGAGTTTCACCGGAAGAATCTCCTCGATGGGCGTGCGGTAGTATCCCCCCACCCCAAATGATTTCATTCCTCCGATCATAATGAATCCGCCGCCGAGGTTTTCCACATAGTCCCGGATCGCGTTCATGCGGGCCTCCCCGATCTCATGGGCGGCGACATCGGACAGGATGATGCCATCGTAGCCGGCCAATTCCTGCAAGGATTCCGGCAGGCCCTCGGGGCTCCTGACGTCGAGGCGGATGCCCTCTTTCTCCATCGCCTGGGCGAGGAAACGCGCCTCGGCGGGTTCCCCTTCCACATAAAGGAGCAGTGGCTTGCCACGGACATCCACCAGTGTCAAAGCTTCGTTGTTTTCAGGGATCGCGTCCCTGCCTTCAAATCCCTCCACGACCACCCGATAATTGTAGATGTTGCGCTTCTCCGGCACGAGGTGGAACACCACCGGCTGCTGCTGCCCCACCGAGACGGTCAAGGGACGTTCTTCAACCTGGATCCCATTTTGAAAAAGCCTGATCCTGCCTTCACCAGCAAGGGAACTTTCGACCATCGCGGTCAGGTCCAATGCCGCGCCTTCATTGAGCCGGGCTTGTGATGCGAGCACTTTCGTGACCCGGACGTCCGGACGGGCCGGACCACTGACACCGGCGGCGTGGATATGGATGCCACTGACCGAGGCCTGACGGGCTGCCTCCTCCAGACGGCCATGCGTCTCCTGGCCGTCACCAACGAGAATGATGTGCCGCGAGGAACCACTGGGAAAAATCCCGCGGGCCAAGGCGACAGCGCGGGCATAGTTGGTTTCTTGGCCGATCTCGTCTAGCCAATCCGTGCGGGGCTTTTGCGGCAATTCTCCCCGGCCGGGATAACTCAAAATCCGCCCCTCAGAACCGGCGGCAACGTGGCCCACGGAGACGCTGGAAGGCAGGCGGCTTTCGATGCGGCGGACGGTGTCATAGACTTTGGCGAGCCCCTCCTCCCCTTCGCTTTGGGAGTGGTCGAGCACAAAAATCACGGACTGCAGCCGACTGCTGACGACACGTGCCGGTGAAGCCAGAGCCAGCAGGGAAAGCAGCACCAGGAGCGACCGGAGGATGAGGAGCATCCGGCGGCGGCGCATCGACATGGGATGCGAGGATCCGGCATCAAACCAGAAGAGCAAACCCAGTAAAGGGAGTGCGAGCAGAAGTATCTTCGGGTTTAGCCAGTCCATCAATGTTCGATCCTGATCAATACACAGCCCAACGGTGGAAGAGCCAGCTTTCCAGCACCAACAGGGAAAGGATGCCCGCAACAAGGAGCCAGTTCACATCTCCGGTGAGCAGGCCGGAATGCGAAGTCGACGATGTCTCCCCGGGAGTCACGTCCCCCGCCGGTTCGGGCGCGCCGGGCACATTGGTTTCATTCCAGGACAGCAAGTGAGAGGCGCCCCGCTGGCCTTCATTGGTCTCCCAGACCCCGGCTCGGTCCAGATCGATCAATGGACCAGTGAGCTGGACTTCCGTGGTCCTCAGCCCCCCCTCGAACCATTCCTGCCAGGTGGCGGTGGTTCCTTTGACCGGCCTAACTTCCCCGGTCCGGGCTTCGTCGACCCGCTCGATGACGTTGGGTGAATCCTCGGCACACCAAAGCAACGCATTGCCCATCAGGAGAGGGAAAGAAGCCATCAGGGGAAGATTTTCCGAACTTTCAGGCGAGAAACCAAACATCACCACCCGCTGCCCGGAGACTTCACCGGCAGCAAGCACCGGTTCATTGCCAGCGATCCA
This sequence comes from Verrucomicrobiales bacterium, assembly GCA_020852405.1. Taxonomy (GTDB): domain Bacteria; phylum Verrucomicrobiota; class Verrucomicrobiia; order Verrucomicrobiales; family DEV007; genus JACKQE01. Next base: position 751 of record JADZAX010000313.1, on the reverse strand, counting down.
GAGGGGCTCGAGCGATCCCGCGAGATCAAAGACGCAGGTCTGTCGCAACGCAACCCGGCTGCTGCTGACGCGAAACAAAACAGGATGCCCCTCATCCACGACCCGCACCGCATCGTAGGGAATGCCGTTGTCCAAAGCTTTCGCCTTGATGGGACCGGACCGCCCGTCCGGATTGATCACAATGCAGGGAATATCTGTGGGCCACACCGTTGGCAACCAATGGTCAAAGACAGCCACATCTACGGGATGTTTGGGCGGCCAGGATTCCGGGGAAACGACAAAAACGTCCATTTCTCCTTCCGACTGGATCGCTTGAAGAGCCAGTCCCAGATAAGGATCGATGTCGACTTTGGTCGTTCCGCCGTCCTGGCCCTCTCCCCGGCCCACCAGTGCGACCACCACCGGCCTGACGCGGGGCAGTGGCATCAGAATGTCATTGTCCATCACCAGGCTGTCCCCCGGAGCCCGGAGTTGGAGATGCAGCATCTGGTCCTCTGCTCCCTGGAGTTTGAGAAGAAAGCTTTCCTGATCCCCCGGCTTCAAATCCAGCTCACGGGTTCCCTGAATGGTGCCACCTATCAGCGCCTCCACCCTCGCCTTGACGTCGCCGGGGGCATTACGGTTGAGCCCCGCCCTGACGTAGACTTCGAATCGCCCATGCTCCTGGGGAGAAGGACGCAGATTGAACGCAGTGAAGCCGACATTGGTGACTGACTGGGAAGCCACCAGAACGGTCTCCAAATGCACCTCT
>JADZAX010000312.1 GCA_020852405.1 Verrucomicrobiales bacterium | reverse complement strand
TTTGGTCAACCCGAAACGGTTCTCCGGCAGGGCATTGAAATCCTCGGCGAAGAGGTGCGGCGCGCCTACTCGGAAAAGGTCCCGGTATCCTCAGACCGGTGACTCATGGAGAGTGATCAATCCTGAATCCGGGTAGGAGCCTTTGCCGACGTTCGATGTCACCGCGAACCGTTTGCCGTCGGGATGAATGTCGAAGGCGGTGGCGGGTCCGGGGAGGGTGATGACTCCTTTGGATTCGGCCCCGTCGGCATTCCAGAAGCGCAGCTCGCCTTTTCCGAGATCCCCTCCCACGGTCAACAGGAGTCCATTGGGATGGAATCGCGCGCCATAGTAAAAGCCGCCTTTGAGATCCGAGGCGAGTTTCTGCCGCATCCGGCCGGTCCCGGTCTCATAGAGCAGCGCGCAGGCGGGACCGTCATAGCCGTTCCGTCCGCAAGCGACGATCTGACTGCCATCCGGGGACACCGTCAGGCCGCGGATGCCACCCCACTCGATATCCTCGACGCGGCGGTATCCTGACAACTCAGTCACATCGACCGAAAGGAGCACCTTCCCCGAGGCGAGGTCATGAACCTGAAGTCTCGGTTTCTGCGGTTGACGATCGGCGGTGACCAGGTGCTTTCCGTCAGGGAGCAAGGCGACACCGTAAGCGGGAAACTCCAGGCGGGGCAGTTCCCCCAGAGGGCTGCCGTCCGCCGTCCGCCAGACCCGGACGAGGCCATCGCGGTCGGCGCTGGCAAAAGTGCCGCTCCCGAGGTTCACCGAAAGGGCATAGATCGTGCAGGGATGGGCCTCCAACGTCCATCGCGGCTGTGGCGCGCCGTTCCGGCAATCCCACGCGATGACGCGGCCTTGGTAGTCCGACGTGAGGACGAGGCCGTCTCCCGCCCGCACAATGGATCCGATCCAGCTGTCGTGACCGGGAATCACCGATTGCGTGCCTGAGGAAGTGTCCACGATCACCAGTCCCCGGTCCCGCCCGCCCGCGAAAAGGAACCGGCCTCCGGCATCGAAGGCACAGCTCAGGAGCGGTGTCGCGACTTGGTATTCGCGTGTGGGTTTGGACTGGTCCGGTGGTGTTGCCATGGGGGAGGTCCTCGGTTCCGGCTCAGGCGAGCAGGGCCTCGATCGGTTTGGCGGCGGGATCGGCCACGGGGTTGGTCTGGTCGCCGATCGTATAGTCCATCCGGGAATCAATGCCGAGCGCCCTGAGGTAGGTATGGAACAAATCGCCGTGGGTGACGGGGTCCTCCGTCACTTCCGTGCCGAGGTCGTTGGTCGCGCCGTGGATCACTCCCGGCTTCACTCCGGCGCCGGCCATGGCCATGCTCCAGGCCCGGCCCCAGTGGTCCCGGCCTCCCAGGTTGTTGATCTGGGGGGTGCGCCCCATCTCCCCGGTCACCACCACCAGCGTGTGCTCCAGCAGTCCCCGCTGCTCAAGATCATCGAGCAGGGTGACGAAGGTCCGGTCAAACTCCGCGCACCGCACCTGGTGCCAGTAGAAATTGTCCTGGTGCGCGTCCCAGTCGAAGTGGGTTACCTTCACGCAGGTCACCCCGGCCTCAAGGAGGCGTCGCGCCTGCAGGCAATGCTGCCCGAACTCGTGACGCCCGTAGCGGTCGTGCATGGCTGAGGATTCCCCGGCGAGGTCAAATATTTCCCGGTGCTTCATCAGGGCGGCCGCCTGCTGGTAGGTCGCCTCGTAGGATTCGATGGGGCGGCCGTCGTGCCGTTGGCGGAATCGCGCGTCGGCGGCCCGGCGCAGACGTTCCACTGATTCCGCGAGCGGCGTCGTGATGCCGGCGGGACGGACCAGGTTCTGTGGCGGGAGATTGTCGTAGACCTTCACCCCGTCGTATTTGGCCCCGAGAAATCCCGCATCCCCCACATCGGTGTAGGCCTTGGGGCCGTTGCGTCGGATGGAGACGTATCCCGGCAGGACATCGTCCGGTCTCTCCAAGAGCTTCGCCACCGCCGAGCCCAGCACCGGATACCCGGGGGCAATGCGCCCGGATTGGAGCGCGTAGTGACCCTGGAAATGGTCCGCAATGTTGGACACCACGCTGCGCACCACTGTCAGGCGATGCAACGCTTTCGCGGTGTGGGGCAGCAGTTCTCCGATCCGCTCCCCGGGAATCGACGTCGGAATGGCCCGGAAGGGGCCGCCGGTTTTCGCGCCGGGCTTGGGATCCCAGGTCTCGAATTGGCTTGCCCCGCCGGACAGGAAGAGGAGCAGGAGTTGTTTGCGGGGCTGCACGGGAGCCGCTCCCACCAGCGGGGCGGCACCCAGGGCGGCAACGGTGCCCACGGCTCCGGTCAGCCAGCGTCGCCGGGTCTGGTATTCATCGGATTTGGGAATCTGGGAATGCATCATCGGGGATGGGCCATTCAATGGTTCAGGCGGAACTCTGCCGACAACAACAGTCCCCACATCAGGGATTTCACAACGACATTCCGGCCTTCCGGCGATCCCGCCGCGGCGATTTGCTGCCCGGCCTCGGACAGCTCCTCGGCATCCGGTCTCCGGGACAGCACGCTGAGATACAATTCTCCGACCAACGGTTCCGGCTGCTCCATCGAACTAAGACGGTGAAGCAAGGTTCCGGGATCGGCCTTCAGCAATGGCAGCAGCTTTTCGCTGTTGAGCAGGTGCAGGGCCTGATCCACCGTCGGCTGGAAGCCTTCCTCTGGTTGGCCGGGAAGCCCGGCGAATGCGGTCAGCAGTGCCGCGCTGGGACGTTCCAGCGGTTCCAGCCGGTCGGCCAGCTGCTTCCAGGCGGGCGCTTCCGGGGCGGGTGCTTTTTTAGGTTGGGCCTCGAGCTTTGCCAGGTGGGCTTCGATCCGGCCCGTCGCTTGCAGCAGCGACCACCGGAACTGCTCTGCCGAAAGCCCCCGCAGCGGAGCCACGGCGAAGGCGTCGGACGGAGGAGGGGAGCCATCGGGCAGTTCGCTGGAGCGCTGGTAGGTCCTGCTCAGGGCGATTTCACGGAGCAGGCCGCGAATGTCATGGTGGCGCGCGACGAGCCAGGCCTCAAGTTCGGCCAGCAACTCGGGATGCGAAGGCGGGTTTCCTGCGTGACTGAGATCGAGCGGCTGGATGATGCCGCGTCCCAGCATCAGCGCCCAGAGCCGGTTGGCGAGGTTACGGGTGAAACCGGGAGTTTCCCCCCGGGGCAGTTGTTCGGACAGGGCCATTCTCCGACTGTAGACCGGAATGCCCCGTTGATTGGGGCCGGGTTTGACGCGGTATTCCCGGTCTTTTTCCAGCGCGGGATCGGTCAGCATGGCTCCCCCGGGCAGTCGGGGGTGGGTCTCCCCGCTTTTCGCGGTGAAGACGGAGGTGAATTTGGTCGTTCCCACGGCGAGTTCACCCAGCAGGGCGCCTTTCGGTTTCACGGGAAACAGTTTGGAACGCTCCAGAAACGCGTAGAGGCCGTAATAGTCCGCCTGCCGGTAGTCCTTGAAGCGCGGATCGTCGTGGCATTGCGCGCATTGCAGATCGATCCCGAGGAACAGGCGGCCGACATCCCGCGTCAGTTGATGGGCGTTCACATCGCGGGTCAGATAGAAGCGCACCGCCGCACCCCGTGCCGTGTCGGAGCCGTCGCCGCCCAGCAATTCCCGGGTCATCACATCCCAGGGACGGTTCTCGGCGAAAGCCTCGCAGAGATAGGCTCTCCAGGCCGGCAGGGGCACATCGACGGCAGTGCCGCCGGCCGGCACCCGTCGTTCCAGCAGCATCACGTCAAAGACCCGCGCCATCTGCAGCGCATATCCCGGCGCCGCCAGCAGGGTGTCAATCAGCCGGGCGCGTTTGTCCGGGGAAGGATCGTCGAGGAAGGTCCGGGCCTCTTGGGCGGTGGGAATGACGCCGCTCAGATCCAGATACACCCGGCGGACAAACTCCGCATCACTGCTCAGTTTGGCGGGGATGAGCTTCCGCGATTCCAATGGGCGGCTGACCAGGGCATCGATCCGCTCATGCAGGGGACGGGATTCCGCCGATCCTTGGCCCTGGGCCGGTTGTGCCAACGCCAACGCGAGCGCAACCAGACAGACGATCTTGTCGCAGTTCCGCCATCTGCGCGGGAGATGGGTAGGAAGAATCCCGTTCATTCCCAGATACTTGACTCCCGCCGGGCCAGTTCGTCAAACCTGTCCGCAAGCGCATTGGCGCCACCGGACACCACCGGAGTGGCGGGATTCGCGGAGGCGCGACTGGTGCCTACCGGATCGGGGAATGGGGTGGGAAGGAGCGAGCGATTGAAGGTAGGCTAGGCGAACCTGAGCACATTTGAGAAAGACAGACCGAAGGACGGACCCGCAGGGATGAGTGGTGGCGAATCAAAGCCGTGAACCAAGGATCAAGAACCCCACAAGAGGCCGACCGAACCCTCTGAGCTGGAAAGACACAGCGAAGCCGTTGGCTCCGGTTCGCTGCGCTTCCTCATTCGGCGACTCTGTCGTCCTGCTCCAGCCTCTTTCCCATGCCCACCACATCGTCCACCAAGTATCCAAGCTTCCGGTAAAACTCAATGACGGCGTGATTGGCGCTTCGCACCTGCAAATTGATCTTCGGGCAGCCAGCCTCCCGCAGCAGCCTCTCGGCCTCCCCAACCATCGCGCGCGCATAGCCGCGACGCTGATACTTGGGAGTTACCGCCAGATAATTCAACCAGCCACGATGCCCTTCATACCCCGCCATCACGCACGCCATGATTTCGCCATCAAGCTCGCCGACCAGAAACAGATCGGGCCTGACGGCCATGCGCGTCAAGCTAAGAGCCCGAGAATGAGTCGGTCCAACGAGACTCGCGCCCGCCTTTCCTGCTTTGCGTAGCGGGCCAGACGGCTGAGCTCCGCCATTAAACCGCGTCCTGGCAGCTCTC
>JADZAX010000311.1 GCA_020852405.1 Verrucomicrobiales bacterium | reverse complement strand
CGGATTTCCTCGAGAATCCCCTCGCCTTCGAGTTTGTTCTTCAGGCGCTTGAGTGCGCGATCGATGGATTCTCCTTTTTTGACGGTGACTTCTGGCATGTTGGTTCTGACTTTCTCCGTGGCGGTTGATAGTGAATGGTGGCGATGTCGGGTGGAGACACCTGGAAGGAGTAAAACCCCTGAGCCGACCAAACGAAGCGCGAATCTAGAAGTGAAATTTGAGAATGTCAACCCGAACCCGCATCCCTTTTCCTGTCCTCCGGATCCTGACCGTCAGCCTTTTTCTGATGGGGGGCACTTTCTCCGGATGCTCCCCTGCCCCGCCTCCTTCCGAGGAAGCCAACCTGGCGGCGGACTTGGCGGCACGCCTGCGGAGAATGTCCTCCAACTTGAGTGAAATGGAGCGCCTCGATCGCGAAGCGAAGGCGGCTCGGCAACAGGCCTCCCCCGACTGGTGGATTGCCCCACCCCTGCTCCTCATGGGCGATGGCTCCCGGCTGCTTATCATCCAATCCCGCGAACCGGCCCCTCCGTTGACCGTGGTGCTGGATCCAGATGGTGGGGCCTATGCCGCATCCACCGGATTCGGGGACGACTTCTCCGTCCTCAGTTTCGATCTTCAATCGGAGACGCTGACCGAGTTTTTTGAGCGCTACGGATTCGAACCCTTGATTGCTGCCCCGTGAGTGCTTGGAGTCTTGGCATTCCCGGAATCCCGCGCTACACTGCCCGCCATTTCCCCCATCCTTTCCATTGTGACTGACACACTCGACTTCCCCTCCAGCCATGCCCGGGTTCACACCTTGCCCAATGGGTTGGAACTCATCATCAACGAAGACCATTCCTCCCCCGTGGTCAGCCTTCAGGCCTGGTGCCGGGCGGGAAGCGTGAACGAAGGGGCGTGGCTCGGGGCGGGGATGTCCCACTTTCTCGAACACATGCTTTTCAAGGGCACCCAGCGTCGCGGCGCCGGTGACATCGCCCGCGAAGTGCAGGACGCGGGGGGATACATCAACGCCTACACTTCTTTCGACCGCACGGTCTATTGGATCGATTGCCCCTCGACGGGCTGGGAAAGCTGTCTCGACGTCCTCTGCGACACGGTCGGAAATGCCACGCTCCCTGAGGAAGAGTTCGAGAAAGAGCGCGAGGTCATCCGGCGGGAGTTTGCCATGGGTGAGGATAATCCGGATCAGGTCCTGAGCCGCCGCTTGTTTGCCACCGCCTTCACGCACCACCCTGTGCGTCATCCGGTCATCGGATATCTCGATCTCTTCAACCAGTTGAGCCGTGCCGATCTGGCCGCCTATTACCGGCACCAGTATTCCCCCGACAATCTCTTTCTGGTCATTTCCGGCGATGTCGAACCCGCCTCGGTGCTTGAGGCCGTGGAACGCCATCTCGGGGGATTTCACCGTCGCCACCGCGACCGGATCCCCCTTCCCCAGGAGCCTTCCCCCATGGGACGACGCGAATGGCGCGGGGAGTTTCCCACCGATCTTTCCCGCACCATGATGGCCTGGAGAGTCCCAGGGCTGGGTCATCCCGATGCTCCGGCCATCGACGTGCTGGCGGCCATCGCCGGTGGAGGGAGAAGTTCCCGTCTCTATCGTGAGGTGCGGGAGAAACAAGGGCTGGCGCATTCCGTCTACGCCTCTTCCTGGACTCCGGTCGACGGGGGGCTCTTCATCGCCGGGGCGGAAACCGAGCCGGCGAAACGGGAAGCCACCGAGACTGCCATCGCTGCCGTCCTCGGCACGATCGCCCGGGATGGAGTGACCGATGCGGAACTCGCCAAATGCGTCCGACAGGCGCTCAGCAGCCAGATTTCCACTCTCTCGACGATGCGAGGACAGGCCTCCGATCTCGGGTCGAACTGGAACCTGACCCGCAATCTCGACTACACCCGTGACTATGTTCGTGCCGTTCAGGCGTTGCGTCCGTCGGACATCATCGACGCGGCCAGACGTTATCTGGTGGATGACCATCTCACACTGGTATCTCTGGATCCCCTTGGCACGGGCACTGTGGCTCCGCGCCGCGCCACCAGCCTTCGGTCGGATGACATCCGCAAGGTTGAGCTCGACAATGGGTTGACGCTCCTCGTTCACCAGGACAAGCGATTGCCCTTGGCGACGGTGCATTCCGTTTTCCGGGGAGGCCTGCTCGGTGAGACCGCCGCCAACAACGGCATCACCCGGCTCGCGGCCCGACTGCTGGTCAAAGACACGAAACACCGGAGCGCCGAGGCGGTCGCCGAATCCATCGAATCCGTGGGCGGCAGCATTGGGAGCAGTTTCGGGAACAACTCGTTCTCAGTCTCCACCGATTTTCTCCGGCCGGATCTCGATCTGGGCATTGGTCTGGTCTCTGACGCCCTGATTTGCCCGTCCTTTCTGGCGGAAACCCTTGCCCAGGAAAAGCGCTACCAACTCGCCGCCATCAAGGCGGAGTTGGATCAGCCGATGCGCCTCGGCATGCGGAAGCTCCGTCAGGCGCTGTATGGAAACCATCCTTATGGACTGTCCGGCTCCGGGACTGAAGAAAGCCTGTCCCACTTGGACCGGGAAACCGCCGAAACATTCCGCCGCCGCTTTGTGACGGGCCGGAATGGTGTGGTGGCGGTGTTTGGCGATGTAGACCCCGACCGGACGATCGACCGGCTGGCCGAGGTCTTTGGAGTCCTCCCTCCGGGGGAACGGGCCTTTTCCGTGTCCTTCGGCGGTTTGCCGGAATTGAACGGAGAAGTCATCGAGGAGCATCACACCAAATCCCAAGCCATCCTCCTCGCCGGTTTCCGGACCTGCCCGATTCTGCACGAAGATCACGATGCGCTGGAACTGATCGATGAAGCCTGCAGCGACATGGCTTCGCGACTGTTCATGCGGATTCGGGAAGATCTTGGACTGGCCTATTCGGTCGGGGCCACCCGCCTGGCGGGACTGGAGCCGGGAGCCTTTGTTTTCTACATCGCCACCAGTCCGGAAAAAATCGACCTCGCACAGGCCGAACTGCTCGACGAGATCGCCAAGCTCTCCCGGCATGGTTTGGAAGCCCACGAGTTGGACCGCGCCAAAAGCTCGCTGCTGGGGAGGGAGAAAATCCATCTCCAGGGAGTCCACGAACTTGCCGGCACGGCCTCCGTCGATGAACTGCTCGGGCTCGGCTGGGACAATCACAGGCGCAGCGCGGAGCAGATCAGCAGGGTGGATTTGGACCGGATCCGGGATGTTTGCGGACAGTATTTCGAGCCTTCCCAAAGCGCGGTGATCCGTCTGATTGGTCGCTGAGATGGCCCCTTCCTACCTCATTGCCGGATGCGGCTATATCGGGAGTGCGCTCGGTGATTACCTGCACCGGCAGGGCCATGCCGTGACCGGACTGACGCGCTCACCAGATTCCGCCCGGCTCCTCTCGGAAAGCCATGGCTGGCCGGTGAGGGCCGCCGACCTGACCGATCCCGGGGCTCTGGGAGCCATCGGAGATTCCTTTGATGCCGTGGTGCATTGTGCCAGTTCCGGACGCGGCGGTGCCGAGGCTTACCGGGCGGTGTTTCTAGATGGCCTGAAACATCTGTCGACCGCCTTTCCCGGCATCCCGATCGTCTTCACCAGCAGTACCAGCGTTTACGGGCAGACCGATGGTTCCCTGGTCCATGAAAACTCTCCAACAGAGCCGGATCGGGAGACGGGTTTGATTCTGCTCGCCGCGGAACAGTTCGTGATGCGGCTGGGCGGCACCGCCTTGCGCCTGGCCGGCCTTTACGGACCGGGAAGAAGTGTCTACTTGACGAAGCTGCTCGATGGCACCGCTCGCATTGAGACCGGAGCCGTGAACCGGTTGCTCAACCAGATCCATCGGGATGATGCCGTTTCCGCCATCGCGACGGTCCTGGCGTCACCGCGCGAGAAAGTCTTGGGCCAGGTTTTCAATGTGGTGGACGACACCCCGTTGACCCAGCGCGAATGTTACGAAGGGCTGGCGCGTCATTTCGGACTGCCGGTGCCCGCGGAGGCGCCTCCCAATCTGGAGCGAAAACGCGCCTGGACCCACAAGCGGGTCGACAATGCCCGGCTCAAGTCCCTCGGTTGGAGTCCACGCTATCCAGGATATCTGGAGGCCGTGGAACACGATCCGGGTCTAATTGATTCCTGTCGGCCCAGGGCTTGAGGGAGGCTCGGCGGGGATACGCCACCGTCAGGCCTGCCGGTTCACTTCCCCAGTTTGCCCTCTGCAATGAGGGCGTAAAGGTCCTTCTGGGCATTCACCAGAGCCGCCTCGGGAGGCCGCACGATGGGACGGTTCCGCAGGTTCGCATCCAACCGAACTGCTTTGTCATTGTCCTTGAGTTGGAGAGAAATCACCTGCCGGATTTCCGCTTTGTTCCCGGGGTCCAACACGGGGAACGCCACTTCGACCCGCCGGTTCAGGTTCCGGCCCATCCAGTCGGCCGAGGCCAGGTAGATCTCCTCCGCGCCATCGTTGTGAAAAATAAAGACCCGGGCATGCTCCAAGTGCTGGCCCAGCAAGCGACGGATCCGGATGTTATCGGTGAGATCCGGAATTCCGGGACGCAGGCAACAAATGCCACGGATGATCAGATCCACGCGCACCCCGGCCCGACCGGCTTCGATGAGTTTGTCGATCATAACCCGTTCTTCCAGGTTATTGATCTTGATGATAATGCGGCTTTTTCGCCCCGCTTTGGCATGGTCGATCTCCCGGTCGATCATCGCCAGAAACCGGGGTTTCATGTTGAATTGAGCGACCAGCAAATGTTGAAACGGCGGCGGCAGATACTGGTGGTTTTCGAGAAAACCGAAGACCTGCTCCAACTCTTTTGTCAGGTTCTGGTTGGACGTCATGAGGCCGTGATCCGCATAAATGCGGGCGGTTTTTTCGTTGAAGTTTCCCGTGCTAAGAAAGGCGTAGCCCCGCGACAGGCCCTCCTCCCGACGCATGATGAGGGCAATTTTGGCGTGGACTTTCAGCCCCGGCAGGCTGTGGATGACGCGGACGCCGGCGGCTTTCATGTCCGCTGCCGACTGGAGATTGGCAGCCTCATCAAAACGGGCCTTCAACTCGACAAAAACGGTAACCTTCTTGCCATTGCGGGCGGCCCGGATGAGCGCGCTGACAATGCCCGAGTTGGAAGCGACCCGGTACTGGGTAGTTTTGATCTCCTCCACCGCTGGATCCAGCGCCGCTTCGTTGAGAAAGCGCAGGACATAGTCGTATCGTTGATACGGAAAATGAAGCAGACGGTCCTGTTGGGCGATCGGACCGAACATGGAGAGATCGTGGTCAAATGCGGGGTGTGGCAAGCGCTGCATGGGCGGGCTTTGCAGGACGGGCGCCAAGGGGTTGGGCAGATCAAAGAAATCACTGAAATTGTGATAACGTCCTCCCTGCATGGCATCCTCATCAGATAGCTGGAAGGCCTCCTTGAGGTATTTCAACATGCTCCCGGGCATGGCTTTGTCGTAAAGAAACCTTG
>JADZAX010000310.1 GCA_020852405.1 Verrucomicrobiales bacterium | reverse complement strand
GCATCAGCCAAGGCCAGCGGCTGAGCCGGCCCTCGGCGAGTTGGCGCGTCCCGAGCCGGGCCATGAGGAAAGCGCCGTAGCTTCCCAGCGTGCTGGCCAACCAACTCACCATCCAGCCTTCAAAAAATCCGAACAGCATGCCTGCGACCCCGCAGAGGGGCAGCCGGGGAGCCCCCAGCATGATCGCGACGGCGCATACCAAGGCAAAGACGAGGTGCCCGATCCAGCCGAGATCATCAATGTAGTGCTTCCAGATTTGGACATTGGTGATCCAGCTTTTGAGCGGCGTGAAATGGGCGACCGTCATGAAGGTCACGACGATGCCGGCAAGGAGGAGAATCTGGCGGTTCTCCTTCCACAGCGAGCGGGAGGCCTCGATCTCGAGGCGCTCCTCCGGCGGACCGTTCCCCGGCCCGGCACTGGCTGGCACACTCACAGGCGGCGCTCACGGATTTCCGCGAGCACTTCCTGAAGAAAATCCGCCACCGGTTGGACCCCGAGATCTCCCCGGTTGCGATGGCGCACCGAGACCACCCCGGCCTCGGCCTCCTTCTGCCCCACAACGAGCATGTAGGCCACTTTCTCGATCTGGGCATTGCGGATCTTCGCTCCGACCTTGTCGGACGACACATCAAGCGTGGTCCGCAGGCCGGCGGCGAGGAGATCGGCATGCACCTGGCGGGCAAAATCGTCCGCTTTCTCCGAGATAGTCACGACCCGGACCTGCTCGGGATTCAGCCAGGTGGGGAAATTGCCCGCGAAATGCTCGATCAGCACACCGGTGAAACGCTCCATGCTGCCGAACGGCGCACGGTGGATCATCACCGGACGGTGCGGCTTGTTGTCCGCCCCGGTGTAGGTGAGATCGAACCGGATCGGCAGGTTGTAATCCACCTGCACCGTGCCGAGCTGCCATTCGCGGCCGATCACGTCGCGCACTACGAAGTCGATCTTCGGACCGTAGAAGGCCGCTTCGCCCGGCTCCTCGGTGAAAGGCACCCCCAACGAACCCGCCGCCGCGCGGCAGGCCGCCTCCGCTTTGTCCCAGTTTTCCGGGTTGCCGGTGTATTTGGTCGAATCGGGATCCCGCAGCCCCACCCGGACCCGGTAGTCCTGCATGCCCAATGTGGTGAGCACGATTTTCACCAGACTCAGACAACCGAGCACCTCGGCCGCGACCTGGTCCTCGGTGCAGAAAAGGTGGGCATCGTCCTGGGTGAACCCGCGGACCCGCGTCATGCCGTTCAACTCACCGCTCTGCTCCCAGCGGTAGACCGTGCCAAACTCCGCCAAGCGCACCGGCAAGTCCCGGTAGCTGTGGGGCTGGCTGTCGAAAATCTTGATGTGGTGGGGACAATTCATTGGCTTCAGCATGAAGCCGTCCATCAACCGGTCATCCGCCATGACCCGGTCCGGGGAAATGATTTCACGCCCGGCACGCTCATTCACCTGCTCGGCGAGACGGGACGACACCGCGTCGAGCCGCGCCATCAACTCCGCGCAGGAGCAACCGGCCTCGGCAGCCACCTGCATGTCGTCATTGGCCATGATGGGGCCGAACTGGCTCTCTTTGTAATACGGGAAATGTCCCGACGTTTTGTAGAGTTCCAGCTTGCCGATGTGCGGCGTGAACACCTGGCTGTAGCCCTGCTTGCGCAGTTCCTCGCTGATGAAATTCTGCAGTTCCTGCCGGATCACCGAGCCGTTCGGAGTCCAGAGGATGAGCCCTTGGCCGACATCCTCGTCGATGTGGAACAGTTTCAGGTCCCGTCCCAGCTTGCGGTGATCGCGCTTTTTCGCTTCCTCCAGCTGAAGCAAGTGCTCTTCCAGAGCCTCCTTGGATTCGAAGGCGGTACCGTAAAGCCGCTGCAGCTGCCCTTTGGACTCATCGCCCATGTAAAAGGCCGCGGCCACGCTCATCAGCTTCACGTTCTTGCACTTGGAGGTGTAGTTGACGTGCGGACCGGCGCAGAGGTCGAGGAATTCACCGTTCTGGTAAAGGCTGATCTCCTCGCCTTCGGGGATTTTGTCGATCAGGTCGAGCTTGAAGCGGCTCTCGTTGCCGGGCCGTTCCGTCAGCCCGCCGAGACGCCCACTGCGCGCCAGAGCGATGGCTTCGTCCCGGGAGACGGCGCGTTTCTCGAAGCGTTGGTTTTCCTTGGCGACCTTGCGCATTTCCGCTTCGATCTTCTCAAAATCGTCCGGCGTGATCCGGTGGTCCAGGTCCAGATCGTAGTAGAAGCCGCTCTCCACGGGAGGTCCGTAGGCGAACTGGGCCTGCGGCCAGATCCGGAGCACTGCCGTGGCCATGACGTGGGCGCAGGAATGGCGGAGACGCTCCAGATCGGTCATCTGGGCGCGTTCATCGAGCGTCTTGCGGACGGCGGAGACTTCGGTGGGCTGGTCGGGCATGGGGGCGGCAGTAATGGGCGGAAACGCTTACATAGCCCGGAACCGGAGTGATTTCAAATGGGAGATGCCGGGAAGAAAAGGGAACGGCGGCAGGCCTCTCCGGTCCGAGGAGAAGAGCCCCCCTTAAGGTGGATCGGCCACCTTCATCAGCGGCGGGATGGGACAACCCATGGCATCGGCAATGGCACGGATCAGTTCGGCTTCCTGACTGGTGATCTGGCCATCCAGCATGATGGCGCGCGCGCAGGCTTGAAGGAGGAGCCGCTGCACGGGGGGAGCGGCCTCGGCATATTGGTCGAGAGCGCGGTCGATCGCCGGGAGCGCGCACTCGTCGGGACCGCAATGCCGCAGTGGCCGCTTGTTCTGGGCTTCGATGATCGCGGCAGCATGGCGAAAGGCCACAAGTGCCTGGGTGGGATCGTCCGGGTGCCCCACCCCGGCGACAGTGGAGAGGAGGATGGCGGACTCGTTCTCCAATGTGATCGGTGAATGATGGCGGACCTGTGGTGGAGCCAGTCGGCGGTAATAAAGATCGAGGTGACGACGGATGATTTTTTCCAAGGTGAATTCGAAAAGATTGATGCGGCGGTCCGCGGACATCAATGCCTTTGTGAGTGCCAGTACGCTTTCGTATTCCTCCGGCAGGAGCCTCCTAAGTGAAGGGATAGATAGATCGACCAAGGCCAGCTTG
>JADZAX010000309.1 GCA_020852405.1 Verrucomicrobiales bacterium | reverse complement strand
TCCATCGTGGCCTCTGCCGCGATCGGCCTCTCTGACACGAAACTTGCTTAGCAAACGTTAAACATTCCCCGCTTACCACCACCAACTCTGAACTCACGCAGCCTCTGTTTGCCTGGATCACCAAATTGATCCCCGCATTCCCCTGAAATCTCACATCTCTTTGTCAGATAGTACGGGGGGAGCACCGCTCCTGATGTCTGCGCCAGTGTCCTCACACCGTTTACCACCTGCCATCATGATCACACATGACCTAGTCGAAGAAGATATGAAGCTGCAACGCTTCGTGGCCACTCCCCAGGATGAAAAGCCCCGTTTCAATTGGTCGGAGTTCACTGGAATGCATCCGATGGCCTCCCTGCGTGTCCAGCACGTCGATGGTGAACGGGATTTCAATCTTGGCGACATCGCAGATACCATCGGGGGGGCTGTCACCGATCTTGCTTTGTCGAGAAACGAGGAAAACATTTACAATGACGACAACCGGCGGATGGTCACCCGTCTCTGCACCGCGGTTGCGAACGAACTCCTTGAGCAGCAATCAAGAGAGGAAGGGGGATCCTCCCGCGTCGTCGCTCTGGAGGAAATCGGGGAGATCATCGAACGGGTTCTTGTCCGCCAGAATGCGCATGACATTGCGAGGAGTCTGGTGATGCGCCGCAAGGCTTCCTCCAGCGGGCGCAAGGCGCGTGGAGGGGCCAAAGAACCGGCCAAGGCCATGATCAAGGTCATTCGTCGCTCCGGAGAAGTCGTCGGCTGGAACCCCAACAAGATTGAAATCGCCATCCGCAGCGCTTTCCTTTCCCTCGGGAAAGATTCCAGTCCGGCCGCGGATCTTGCCGGGGCGGTGACGGAAACCGTTGCTGCAAGTGGCCAGGAATACATCCACATCGAAGCTGTCCAGGACCGGGTCCAGGAAGAGTTGATGCGCCAAGGGCATTACAAAATTGCCGAAGCGTTCATTCTCTATCGGGCTCACCGGTCAGCGCGTCGGGCCCGGGAGCACCGGATCGAAGTGGCCCCCGATGTCGAGTCGCAGGACACCATGATCGTGGTGACCAAGGCCGATGGCCAGAGCTACCTTTGGGATGGGCTGGATCTGCGCCGACGCATTGATTTCGCGATGATCGATCTGGATCTCTGTCTGCCTTCGGACGAGATCGAGTTGGAATTGCGCCGGGCCTTCCAACGGGAGATGACCGAAGGTGATCTGCAGAAAACGATCATTCTCAACGCCCGCACCCTCATTGAGAAGGACGCCGACTTCGCCCGTTTTGCCGCCCGCATTCTGCTCACCTACATTTACGAGGAAGTCCTCGGATGGGACATCGTGAAAGACGGTATCGAGAAGCTGCCCGAGTTCCACCGGCGGGCCTTCAAGGCCAACCTTGTGCGAGGTGTTGAGATCGAGCGCATCAGTCCGCGTCTGTTGAATTACAACCTTGATCGTCTGGCCGATGCCCTGGAACCGGCCGCCGATTTGGAGTTCGACTACCTCGGGATCCAGACGCTTTACGATCGCTATCTCATCGTGGACAAGACTTCGGAGCGCCACCGGCGCATCGAGACCCCCCAGTTGTTCTGGATGCGGGTCGCCATGGGGCTCTTCCTCGAGGAGAAAAGCGATGCTGAGGACCGTGCCGTGTCCCTCTACAATCTGTACAAATCCCGGCGGTTCTGTTCCTCCACACCGACGCTTTTCAACTCAGGCACCCTGCACTCGCAGCTCTCTTCCTGCTATCTTTACAAAGTCGAAGACAGCATCGAGAGCATCATGCAGCGCGGCATTGCCGAGAATGCCTACCTCTCCAAATGGGCGGGGGGACTTGGCGGAAGCTGGACGGCGGTGCGCGGCACCGGGGGCTACATCAAGGGGACGAACGGCGAAAGCCAGGGCGTCATCCCCTTCCTCAAGCTGCACAACGATCAGCTCGTTGCCGTGAACCAGGGCGGCAAGCGCCGCGGCTCCGGTTGTGCCTACCTCGAGACCTGGCACAATGACATCGAGGACTTTCTCGAACTGCGGAAGAACACCGGTGACGAACGCCGCCGCACGCACGACATGAACACGGCGAACTGGATTCCCGATCTGTTTATGAAACGGATGGACTCCCGGGAGAACTGGACGCTTTTCCGCGCCAATGAAACACCGGATCTCCATGATCTCTTCGGCCGCGCCTTCGAGGAGCGGTACTGCGAGTATGAGGCCAAGGCCGCCCGCGGTGAGATCTACGGCAAGTCCCTGCCCGCGCTCGATCTGTGGAAGAGCATGCTGCGGATGCTGTTCGAAACCGGTCATCCATGGATCACATTCAAGGATCCCTGCAACGTCCGGAGTCCCCAGGACCACACCGGCGTCATCCACAGTTCCAATCTCTGCACTGAGATCACCCTCAACACCGGTCCGGAAGAGACCGCCGTGTGCAATCTCGGATCCGTCATCCTTGAGTCCCACCTTGACGAGCATGGCGAGATCGACCATGTCAAACTGCGTGAGACCATCCGCACAGCGGTGCGGGCGTTGGACAACGTTATCGACCTCAACTTCTATCCCACCGAGGCGGCCCGGCGCGCCAACCAGCGCCACCGTCCGGTCGGACTCGGTCTGATGGGGCTTCAGAATGCGCTTTACATCCGGAACACCCCGTTCGCCTCCGAGGCGGCCGTGGAGTTCAACGACGAGGCCATGGAAGCCATCGCCTACTACGCCTATGAAGCCTCCAGTGACATTTCGGCGGAACGGGGTGCCTATCCGACCTTCAAGGGATCCAAGTGGGACCGCGGCCTCATGCCGCTGGACACGCTGAATCTCCTCGAGGAGGAACGCGGGCAGTCCATCGACGTTCCCCGAACCAGCCGTCTCGACTGGGATGCCCTCCGCACCAAGATCCAAAGCCAGGGCATGCGCAACAGCAATGTCCTCGCCATCGCCCCGACCGCCACGATCTCCAACATCATGGGCAGTCTGCCGTGTATCGAGCCGGCCTACAAGAACCTCTTCGTGAAGTCCAACCTCTCGGGAGACTTCATCGTGCTCAATGCCTACCTTGTCCGCGATCTCAAGAAACTCGGACTCTGGGATCAGACCATCGTGGATCGTCTGAAATACTACGACGGCGAGCTCAGTGAGATCGATGAGATCCCGCAGCACCTCAAGGAAAAGTACGCCACCGCGTTCTCGGTGCACAACCAGTGGCTCATCGATGCCGCCGCACGTCGTCAGAAATGGATCGACCAATCCCAGTCGGTCAACCTGTTCCTTCCCTCGGCCGACATGCGGGTGATGTCCCACATGTATCGTTCGGCCTGGCACAAAGGGCTCAAGACGACCTATTACCTCCGCACGCTGCAGGCCTCCAACATTGACAAGGCCACCGTCAACGTGAAGAAGGAAGTTCGCGGTGCCGCGGGTGATGTCATTGGGCATGTCGCTCCGGAAGATCCCGGAACAAGAACTTTCAGTGAGGCCGAGAAATTGGCCTGCAGCATCGAAGCGATGCGCAACGGCGAAATCTGCGAAGCCTGCCAATAGAGGCGGGCCCGGCAGGGCAGGATGGGTTTTTGTTGGAGTTGGTTCTTGATCCTGTGGGCAGCCCCTGAGTCTCCGGACTCCGGGGCTGCTTTTTTGGTGGGGAGGCATCAAAAATTTCCCCAATGAGCAACCCCCACTGCCCCTGTCAGACCGGTCACGGTCCTTCACGCCGTCCTCGACAGCCGTGATGAAATGAGTTAAAGTGGCGACAAAAATTTGCGAAAAAGCACACGGCAAATCAAGGCAACTGAATGAAAACCCTGGTGATCAGCGTGTGCACCTTCAAACGTCCGCAGGAATTGCGGGCCTTGTTCGACACGTTGCAAAAGCTCGACATTCCGCCGGATGTTCAGCTCAGCGCCCGCATCATCGAAACCGACACCCCTCCCAGTGCGCGCGGCCTTTTCGAGGTGCTCGCTGGAGCGATGCCATTCCCGGTATCCTATGTCCATGAACCGGAACCGGGCCTTTCCTGTGCGCGCAACCGGGCCCTGAACGAGGCCGGAGGCCAGGATTATCTGGCCTTCGTCGATGACGATGAGACGGTCTCGAAACAGTGGTTGTCCGAGCTTTGGAGGGTGCAAAAGAAAACTTCCGCGCAGTTTGTGCAGGGTCCAGTGGTCCACCGGGTGGAGGATCCGGTCGACCAATGGTGGATCGAAGGAGGATTTTTCACCCAAAAGACCTATCAGGACGGAGCCCCGATCAGGGAATCTTGGACCAACAACGTGTTGATTGATCTGAACTTCGTCAGACAGCACGGACTGGAATTCGATCACGCAGTGCGTTTCATCGGTGGTGAGGACACCCTGTTTTTTCAGGATATGGTGAGGGCGGGAGCCCGGGGAGTCTATGCCGCGAAGGCGTTCGTGCATGAGCTCCAGCCGAAATCCAGGCTCAGTTGGAAATGGGGGCTGGCAAGGCATTACCGCTACGGTGTGACCCGGGCGCTCTGCGTCCTCCTTCGAAGGAGCAAAGCTTCCGCGGTCACGCATGGCTTGGTGCGCTCCGCAGCGATGATGGGGGTGGGAATCGCCACCCTGCCCTTGGTGCTTGTTCGGGGACGGACCGGCTTGGCTGGTTCCTTGTCTTTCATGGCCCGTTCCCTCGGGGTGATTGCCGGCCTTCTGGGGCGGCGCTACAACGAATATGCCCGGAAGGCCTGAAGCTGTGGCTTCGGTGGGCGGTTTCTTCGGAATGCGGGCCGGCAGGTTCCGTGACGAAAAATCACTTGTCGGTGAAGCTTTGTGGCGCAAAGTTACGTAACCTTCCCCATGGATCCGCTTCACGCCGCCTCCGAAAATCTCCGTATCATCCGCCAGCTGATGGAGAGAGCCACCGTTTACCGGGCGGTCTCCGGTCCGACGGCCTTTGTCGCGGGGCTTGCGGCTATTCTCGCCGCCGTCTCCGGGACCTATCACTGGTGGGACACCGGAGGAACGAGGACACCATTCTTCGAAACCTGGATGGCAGTGCTGACCTTGGTGGCGTTCTTCAATACCCTCCTGCTTTGGCGGGGGGCGCGCCTCCGGGGAGAAGCGCTGTTTACCCAGGGCTTCCGTCTCGCCATGAGGGCCTTGTTGCCGCCCCTGGCAGTGGCCTTTGTTTTTTCCCTGGTCTGGCAGACCCATGGCGGGGACGACCATTGGTCTGCCTGTCTCTGGATTAGCGGTTACGGGTTGGCCCTGCTTGCGACCCGTGATTTCGCGCCACGTTCCATCGTGAGGCTGGGAGGGGCCTTTCTCATCGCCGGACTGGTGCTCGCACTGGCAAGGCACGGAGACCTCGCCATTTTGGGGAGTCTGTCTTCCCATGCTGCGATGGCCCTCACCTTCGGGCTTTTCCACCTTCTCTATGCCGCCTGTGTCCCTTGGAAAATCGGGGAAGCCGCCCGGCAGTTCTCCGGCAACCAGTCGGCATGATTGACTTCTCCCAACTCGACAAGGTCATTCATGAGAAAGGGCGCCTCGCCATCATGAGCCTTCTCGCCGCGCGTCCGGAGTGGCGTTTCCAGGATCTCAAAACCGAACTTTCAATGAGTGATGGCAATCTCGTGACGCATTTGCGGACGCTTCACAAAGCCGGATACGTCTCCCTTACCAAGGAGCACGACGGCCGTCCTCAGACCAGTTACGCGCTCACCGACAGGGGACGCGAAGCCTTTCTTGGATACGTCGCCGTGCTCGAATCCATCGTCCTGAAGCACAAACCTTCTTAAATGACTTTTTTTGAAAGAAAGCTTTGTGACGCAAAGTAAATGGAAACTCCGCTAGAAACCTCCAACCCAAACTGAAAACCATGAAGATCGAACTTGCCCGCCATTTTGGCATGTGTTTCGGCGTCCGTGACGCCCTCCGCCTCACGTATGATCTCGCCCAGTCCAGGGTCATCACCGTGCTGGGCGAACTGGTGCACAACCCGGTCGTCTCCGCCCACCTCGGCACGATCGGTGTCAGGGAGGGGAAGTTGGCGGACCCCGCCAGTGCCTCCACCGAGACGGTGGTCATCACTGCCCACGGAGCTGCCGAATCCGATCGGCAGAACTGGCGCGAGCGCGGTCACGAGGTTTTTGACACCACCTGTCCTTTGGTCCGCAAAGCCCACCGGGCATTGGAATGTCTCATTCTGGCGGGCTTTTTCCCGGTGATCATAGGCCGCCGGGATCATGCGGAGGTCATCGGGTTGTCCCGTGATCACCCCGATGCGGTGATCGTGGAGAATGCTGCCGAATTGGCTGCTGTGCCACCGTGGCAGCGGATTGGAGTTGTGGCCCAGACCACGCAGCCGGTGGAGCATGTCAGAGCCTTGGTGGAGGCATTGCAGAAGCGGTTGCCGGAATCGGAAATCCGCTTCGTGGATACCGTATGCCAGCCGACGAAAGATCGTCAGGATGCGTTGCGCGATTTGTGCGATGCCAACGACACCATCGTGGTGGTGGGGGGGCGGAACAGCAACAACACCCGTCAGCTTGTGGAGACCGCAGGGGCGCTGGGAAGGCGGGTCCTGCAGGTGGAGAGGGCGGACGAGTTGGAAGCGGGATGGTTCCGTGACAGCGTGAATGTGGGCGTCACTGCCGGCACCTCCACGCTGGACGAGACAGTGCGGGAAGTCGTGAGCCGACTGGGGCAGATCTCCGCAGGGCTGCAGGAAAATGCTCTGACCGGACTCCTGCGGGCCATTGCCTGAAGCCTTCCGACCATCTCCCTTCGCCATGAATCCCTCCTATTGGATCCAACGATTTCAGGACAACCAAACACCGTGGACGCCTCCGGTCATGGATGGGCCGGTCCCCTTCCACAAGGATTCTCGCTGTGCCGGACTGGCCCGCGCCTTCGCCACTTTCCAGCTCGGAGAGACTGGTGGTGGGACCCGTCTCCAGCGCTTCGTCCGGGCGGCCTTTCCGCCAGATGGAGGAGACTACGCCCGCGCCGTCGATCTCTTTTTGGCAGAGGAACATCGTCACTCCGCCATGCTGGCGACCGTGGTGGAACATCTTCGCGGGGAACTGCAGCGGCGGCACTGGCAGAACGCTGTCTTCCGACGGGTGCGGACACTTTGCGGGCTGGAGTTCAATCTGCAGGTGTTGCTCACCGCAGAACTCATTGCCGTGGCTTGGTATGGCCTGCTGGCCCATGCGGTGCCCGATCCGTTGGTGCGGAGCGCCTGTGCCCGGATCACGCGGGATGAAGTGGGGCATGTGGCCTTTCATGCGGATTTTTTCCGGACTGTTCACCGGAGCCGGCTTCCCATCGGGAGCCAGATCTGGTCGTTGCAGTTTCAGGCCGTGCTTCTGATGACCGAGGCGGCCGCCTGGTGGGAATTCGGTCGGTGTCTGCGGAGCTTCGGCATTTCCCGCAGGATGTTCCAAGGCCGCGTCCGTGGATCGGCGCGGGATTTCCTCGCCCGGGTCGGATGTTTTCCGGGCCGGACCACCAGCACCAGATCCGACCTCAAAGCGGTGATCCCTGGAGAACAGTAATTGCTTCGGGTTTGTGCGATCCTCCCTACCGCGGCATCGACCGACGCGGGAGCTATCCTGTCGAAATCTCCTCTCACAGGCGGCCGCCGAGGTGGAGGCGGTGCGACATTGGCCAGGGGTGAATACTGGCATATTAATGGCCAGGATGTGATCGCTTCCAATCCGTTACGCGATCTCGGCATTGAGCCTGCCTCGGGACGGAGCTATTGTACTAAGAACCGGCGTCCATTTTGGTGATGCCGCCGGAAAGGAAGCCAGCCCGCGTTCTTATAGGTCCAGCCAAAAGCACGGGCTGGGCGGCGACCTTGCCGGTGTACGATTGCTATTGCCCAAACTGTCGGGTCGCTGAATGACCGGGAAATACCCATCACCGCCCTTCAATTCTTTCATGAAACTTCCCCAGTCATGTCCCTTCCTGCTGCTTTTGGCTCTCTTGATGGTGCCCGGAGCTTTCAGGGCCGCCGATCCGCCCACCAAAGCCCCGCTCAAGATCACGCCAGGGAAAGTCATCATCCCCTTTGACAAAATGCGACGGATCTGGGGGGAGCTCATCAGCATCGACCAGACCACGCGGACAGGGACCTTCCGCAGCGAGAGCACTGACGAAGTGATGCGCTTCACGGTGATGCCCTATGCCGAACTGCTGCATCACGCGACCAATGGTGACCTGCAGGATTTCCGCGTCGGGGAACGAGCCATTTTCAGGATGCATGAGAATGAAATGGGCGAGTGGGTCTGGCTGACTTACATCCAGGACGAGATGAACATGATGAACGGCCACGGGGAATACTTCTTCGTGGACCAGATCGACGCGGCTTCCGGTAAGCTCACCACCACCTGGGCCAAGGGGGACTTGACCTTCGTGCGGGAAAAGGGCGTCATCCTTGAAACCGACAAGGACACTCGCTTTTGGAAATCCGGTCAGCCCGCCGCCTTCGCGGACATCAAGCCGGGCGACAAGCTGCGCACCAAGACGCACGGGGTAGGGAAAGGCCGGGTCCGCGTTGCTTGGGAAGTCTTTCTCGATGACGAAAGCCTGCTCACATTCCAGACCGAACAAAAGGCCGTTCACGAGGCCCGGATTCTGAAAGAGGGGGCGGCGGGCTACGTGGATGCCTGGCAGGGGCAGAACCTGGAACTGACGTTGTTCAATGAAGGGGAAGTCCAGGTGAAAAGGCTCAAACCCGGCATCACGGTCCGTGTCGTTCCTGCCGAAGTCGATCGCAAGCCTGTGGGGGTTCCGGTTTCTGCCATTGTCGCCCAAGTCAAAATGTCCGGCCGCCAGTGTCTCGTTTCTCTCACCGTGGCTGGCGATGGGTCGGGTTTCCAGCCCACCGGTCTGGCCCGTCTCTGGGTCGATGGGCCATAGTCCGCCGGGCCCTGGGCGGGCGGTATTCAGCACCCCTGCCGGAGGTCTGGGGCGTGCAATTGCCAGTTGACACCCCGGGCATTCCGGCCTTTACTGCGGGCTTGCCACCCGGAATCTCCGGGTCGGTTGGCGGGATAGCCAAGTGGTAAGGCCGAGGTCTGCAAAACCTCTATCGCGGGTTCGATTCCCGCTCCCGCCTCTCTTTTCATTCTCAGAGACTTGTTCATGGGCTTTTGACCAAAGAAGAGTTCGTGGCAGCCAAGAAGCGTGTGTAGAATGAAGGGGGAGTCGAAGAGCGAAAAATCAGGGTTGCGATCAAGGCTCGAGACAGGCCGGCCTCAGCGACGGCGCAGAAACGTTTGTTCCGGTGGTCTGGGAGCAATGTGCCGGCTCCCGCGCACTGCTGGCTGGCTCGGAAATCGGCGGCTCTCCCAGACCTGATCCCGTCTGGTGCCTGTTGCATCCTGGATTGACAATCCGTTGGTCTACAGTAAGAAACTAAACCAGCAAGATAGGTTCAAACCCCTAGCCATTGCCGAATCGCCATGAAAGAGTTTTTCGTTCGTGTCCCGCTTATCGCGGTTTCGATCCTAGTGATCCTGTCCTCTCCGCTTTCCGCCCCATGCCAGGAGGCCCCGGGAACCAGTCTGACGAAGCTCCAAAACACTTTCCTGACCAAAAAGACCGAACTCGATGCGTCACGGTTGGATAAACGCGCCGAATTGCTAAAACGATATGGCGACGTTCTCACCAGGATCAAACAGAGCTACCAGACTGCCGGAAAACTGAACGAGACGGTTCTTGTTACAAAAGAGTGGGAAGCGGCACAGAAAGGCGAACTTCAAACTTGGCCAGCCACCGCGACCCCGCCGCCCGATTTGGGCAACGCCCGCAAAGTGGCCCAGGCTGAACTTGAGAAAATCGACCGCCAGCACGGCAATGACTTGTCTGAACTCGGGGGTCGCTATCTGAAGGCTCTGGAGGGACTCAAAACCACTCTGACCCAGGCCGGTAAGATCGACGAGGGTTTGGCCGTTGTGAAAGAAATCGAGAACCTCAACTCCCTGTTGGAGCGTTTGTCCGAGGGACGGGGCACCGCGGGATTCAAACGCGATCTCCCCCCCGCTCTGCGGAAGGACTTGGTGGTCTATTTCTCCTTCGATGAAAAAGATGGGAATGTTCTTTCAAGCTCAAGCGAAACTCCCATCAAGGGAATCCTTGAAGGCACCAAGTTTGTTCCGGCTGGCAAAGTCGGGGGGGCTCGCTATTTCTCAGGGAATCGCGACCGTGTGGCCCTCTCCTCACCGCTGCCCGACTCCAAAGAAATGACGATTGCCCTCTGGATGAAGTTCCAAGGCGATCTCAAGACGGGCGGATTGTTTGCCGATTACGATGAGAAGAATGCCAACGATATGACTCTGTCATTGCTCGACAGCAAGACGATCCACATCCGGGCGGACAAGACCGGCGGCGTCCTGATGGACGAGGTGAAGCTACGCAGCAATTTTAGCGATGGCTGGCACCATCTTGTTTGGGTGATGGAATCCGACAAGTCCACCATTTACTTGGACG
Source organism: Verrucomicrobiales bacterium (assembly GCA_020852405.1). Taxonomy (GTDB): domain Bacteria; phylum Verrucomicrobiota; class Verrucomicrobiia; order Verrucomicrobiales; family DEV007; genus JACKQE01. The sequence continues at coordinate 658 of JADZAX010000309.1, read as the reverse complement.
GACACCGGGAAGAAAGAGTAGCAAAGACTGCGACCAATATCGGATTTCACAAGGCCTACATCGGTTTCGGACACAACCAGAGCGAGTGGACCTACTTCAAAGGAGAAATCGATGAATTCATGTACTGGAGCCGCGCTCTCAGCCCCAACGAAGCGGCTCAAGTCTTTGGATTGATCTCTGACAACCCGTGATTCCGGTTCCTGCCGCTGAGGGTTGTAGGTCCGCAAGCTCAACGGCTCATCAGCCCCCGCATTAGCATGCTCTGACGAGGGCTGACCAACTCCCACCAACCCCGGGACTTAGGCGGAAAGGGAGCGGAATGGTTGAGAATGGAATTTCCAATCAGTTGATCCCGTGTCCCGATGAGAAATTTTCTGCTATTCCAGCATTTCGGGATTGCATAACCATCCGGGAAATGCAGCATGGGAAGTTGTGGCGGATTTTTCTGACGATACCCAGGAACCAATGGTCCTCATTGAAGGGGTTTCGAAATGCTTCGGTGCAAAGACCGTGTAAACCGACGTGACATGGTCCCTTCCTCGCGGCTGCATCAGTGGTCTGCTAGGACCGAATGGGGCGGGACAAACGACGCTGTTTCGGCTACTGATGGGCACCTTGAAGCCGAGCGCGGGCCGCATGAGTATCGGCTGCCACGACT
>JADZAX010000308.1 GCA_020852405.1 Verrucomicrobiales bacterium | reverse complement strand
TTTTTCGGCCTGACCAGAGACAAAGAGCCGGGGACCTGAGGCGAGGACCCGGCTTCCCTCGATCACGGTGTGCCCGGGGTGGGGGACCAGGGTCGCATCAACGGCGAACCGGGCGCCTTCCGGCAGAGCGGTCTCGACGATTGTGATGGCCGGCCCGTTGCCGCCTATGGGAAAGGATTCCGCGAGTGACTGCCAAGCTGCGGCGGCGGCGGCGGGGTCGGACGCCACGACGTGCAGGCGAATCAGACGGCCCGCGTCTTTCCAAGGCTGCAACGTCCGGCTCAGATCGGATGTCAGGACTTGTGGAGTCCAGAGCAATGGGTCTGCCGCATCCACGCGGACCACCGGGGCTCCCGCCGGAGCCGCCTCCAGACGGGCATTCCCTGCCGGGATCAGGGGGAGCATGGCTGCCAGCATCCAGCAACGTGCCAAGGGGTGTTTCATGGCGGACAGTTTGAGGGAATCGGCCCCGTGGTGTCAAGGCCGTGGATGCGGACTAAAAAACACCTATCACAGGCAGAGGAGGTAGGAAACCAGATCGTTTTCCTCCGCCTGCGTCAGTTTCAGTTCCAGCACCACATTGAAAAAATTCACCACATCGTGCAGCGTCGGGCACCGGCCATCGTGCAGGTAGGGAGGGGAGTCCTTGATGCCGCGAAGCGGAAAGGTTTTGATGGGTCCCTCCGGACGGCCGACATAAAACCGCTCCACTTGAAGGTCGTGCATGTAGTCATCGACAAAGGCCGGCCCACTGTGGCACTGGACACATCCGGCTTTGCCATGAAACAAGGCCTCCCCACGAAGCTCGGCCTCGGTTGCTTTGCCGGGGATGAGCCGCAGCAGGGGATTCAACTTCGGAGCCGGAGGATAGTCGAGGATGGAATTGAGATCCCCCATGCGGTTGGTCACCTCGCGTTTCACCGCCCGGGGGCCGATGGCCTGCTGCATGCCGGGATCGCCGTCGAAGTACTCCTCCACTTCGGCGAAATGATCCATGCTGCGGATGGAACGTTTCGAGGAGAGTTGCATCAGGTTGTAGTTGCCCCTCATGGTGGGCGTGTCGACCCGGAGCCGGGCCATGTTGGGGCGGGAATCCGGCCCCAGTTCGAAGGCCCCGTTGGAGTGTCCGTTGACATGGCAGTCGAAACAGGCCACGCCTTTGGACGGCTTTTCGGTGATCCGGTGGTTGGTGTGGTTGAACCAGGTGGTGGCGGAAGGACGGAGGAGTTCTTTGAGTCCCTCCATTTGTTCCGGGGTGAGGAGTCCGTCAAAAATCTCGTAATAATTGTCAAGGGTCACCTCGCGCCCGTTGGTGACATCGCCCAGTTCCTTGTGGGTCGTGAGGAACATGGGCGGGGGAAACTCCGGCAGGTAAGCCTCGGGAATGTCCATGTCGACATCGATGCGCTCGTGGTCCGGATGCACCTTGATCCAGGATTGGGGGAAGACCATGTGGGCAACGGTCTGGATGGGATGGGCCAGCGGTTTGTAAGGGAACAGGTCTTTGGTTCTGATCTCCTCCGGAGAAAGTTGGGCCAGGCCTTCATGCGTGGCCACCCCCGGAGCCAGGGTTGCGACCGGTCCTTTCATGATGGCTTTCCCGCCGGACATGACCGCTCCCGGAATGGCTTCACCCGTGAAATGGTAGCGACCGTTCATGTAGGCGGTGACATCCTTCATCAGTTCCGGTTTCTGGCGCTTGTGGAAGTCCAGCCATTGCTCGAAACGCATCGGAAGATCCGGCGACGTGAACGATGAAACTCCCCTTCCGTAGTAGTGCCAAAGATCGAACGGGGTGCGCATGCCTTTGGTGACCATGGGGTAAATGGTGAGACCTTCGAGGTGGTCCGAACCACCCGATGCAGGAGCGGGTGGGGACTCTGCCGGTCCGGCGGTGGGGGCTGGCGGATCTGGCACCGGTGCTGGCGCCGCAGAGTTCCGGTCCTCACTACGGATAGGCTCCTTGGAGGGGGGCACTTCACGCGGGAGATGCTTTTCCGGAACCCGGCTCAGTCCGGTGCCCTTGTATCGCTCGTAGGTCAGGGTGATGCCGACCGACAGGATGATGACGAAGACTGTGCCAAGCAGGCGGGCTAGGGACTCTTTCATGGCGGGGGTGGTTGGCTGGTTTCGCGGGAGGTGCGGCGCCGCTGGGCATTGCCGAAAGCGTGGGGCACGAGCACGGTCCAACCTGCTGCGAGAAACACGAAGTTTTTGATGATGTACTGCCCTTCGAGGGTAGGGGCGAAGGGGGCGATTTTGAACAACATCTCTGGCATGTAAATCGCCGGCAGGTAGGTGCCGGCCATGTGGAGAAAAAACATCACCGAAATGATCCGGGGGAATACCTTGAAGATCAATCCCAGGCCGATGGCGCATTCAAACACCGCGAGCAGGTGGAGGGAATGTTCCGGGTTGAGCCCTTGATGGAGCAGCTTCATCACGGTTTGCTCGGCAAGCCATTCAGCCGGACTCAGATCAGGAAAGAACTTCAGGAATCCAAAGTGGAAGTAAACATAGCCAAGGGCCAACCTGAGCAGGACAGGATCCTGCATTGGCGGATCTCCGCTGCTGGTTGCGGCGTTCTGCAGCGGCTGCTTCTCCGGGCCGGAGGGTGTTGCGGGATCCACAGCAGTGGACTGACTTGTGGGGGTCTGATCCATGGCTTTACGATCGAAGGGTCGTCAATATCGCGCCAATAGGCGGAAGATTCCACCCCAAGTTTGTCCGGGGATCCGGACGTCATTGCCGGGAGACGGACCGGCTGGAGTCCGTGATCATTAGAACCGCGTATGGCCGATATGGGCCATTGATCCCGGCGGTGTCACCTGCTGTAATGATTCCCATTCCATGAACGCCTCGCCTCGCTTTTATTCTGCCCTGATCCTTCTGGCCACCGCTGTCTGCCCCGTCCGGGCGGATGATTGGCCGCAGTTCCGGGGTTTCAACGGCAGCGGCGTTGCCACTGGAACAGAGCCGTTGCCCACCGAATTTTCCTTTGAGAACAAAGTGCTTTGGAAGGCCAAATTGGGCGATGGCATCGGTTCCTCGGTCATCGTTGCGGGCCGCGTCTTCAACACGGCATTGACCAGCGACTCGACTTTCACCGTCTACTGTCACGAGGCGGCCACCGGCAAAGAGTTGTGGAAACGGGAGATCCCTGTCTCCAATCTGCCACGAATCACGCCGCCGAACAGCCACGCCTCTTCCACGGCCACAGCCGATGCCGAACGCGTCTACGTCTACATCAGCACCATCGGGTTGGTCGCTCTTGATTCCGGCAACGGGACTGAGATCTGGCGCCACCCCCTGCCCAAGCCCGCCTACCTGATGGACTGGGGTACCGGAGCCTCTCCCGTCCTCATCGGGGACCGGCTGGTGTTTGCCCAGGATGATGACCTCAATTCATTTGTGATCTGCCTCGATGCCAAAACCGGAACCGAAAACTGGCGCACGGCCCGCCCGGAAATGCTTGCCGGTTATGCGCTGCCGGTGGTCTGCGAGGTCAAGGGGAGGAAGGATCTGGTCATCGCCGGATCCGGCAAACTCAAAGGGTATGATCTGGATACCGGCAAGGAAATCTGGAACTGCAACAGCCTCCTGCGCACCATCATGACTTCGCCGGTGGTGCGGGACGATCTCATCTACATTGCGGTGCAGAGCTACGGTGATTCCACCCGAACTCTGAAATACGCCCTGCTGGAATGGCTCGACACGAACCAGGATGGCAAACTGGCACGAGATGAGATGCCCAAGGAGTTCCTTGAGCGTTTCGACGCCTCGGACAAAAACCATGACAAATTGATCGATGAAACGGAAATCGACACCGCCTTTCAGCATCCTGACAATCAGGCGGCCGGAGGCAACACGATCCAAGCGGTGCGCGGTGGCGGTGAGGGCGATGTCACCAAGACCAACGTGGTGTGGAACATCGACAACAAGTCGCCCTCCAATCTGACTTCACCGCTGGTGTTCAACAACCGGCTTCATGTCGTGAAGTCCGGTGGTATTGCGAGTTGTTTCGACGCTACAGATGGCAGTACCGTGTGGGACCGGACCCGGATCAAAAACTTTGGCGACTACTATGCCTCTCCCATCGCTGCCGACGGCAAGATCTTTCTGGCGGGACGCAATGGATTCGTGGTGGTCCTTGCCGATGGACCGGAACTGAAGATTCTCGCGAAAAATGACCTCGGAGAAGAAATCTTCGCCACTCCTTCGGTCGCCGATGGCCGGCTATTCATCCGGACGCGGGAAAGTGTCTTCTGCATTTCCAATGAAGCCAAGTGATCTCCCTCACCTGATCTCCCGCAATTTTTATTTTCCGATGAACTCTTTTCGCCGATTTTCTTCAATCTTGGGGGCCTTCTTTCTGGCGGTCACCGCCCGTGGTGAAGGCCCCGTGGTCACCCTTGTCACCGGGCCAGAGGCTCCTCCCTTGGAACTTCATGCCGCCAGCGAACTGTCCGGACTGCTAAAAATCCTGTTCAAGGCGGAAGTCACCCTCGTCAACGGGAGTCCCCCGGCCGGGGACGCGACGAATCTCATCCTTCTGGGAAGCCCGGACACCAATCCCGCGGTGAAAGCCGCCTGTGGAGAGGCCTGGCCCGCCGATCTTGGCAGCCAGGGGCATCTGGTGAAATCGTTCGGTCCGCGGCTGGTGATTGGCGGCGGCAGCCCGGCGGCCACGCTCTGGGCGGTCTATGAATTCGGCTATGCCAATGGGATGAGGTATCTCCTGGGACGTGATTTTCCACCGGTTGATCCTCCTGTCTTCACCTTGGCAGGATACGACACTGTGCTGAGGCCGAACCAGTCCGTGCGCGCTTGGCGGACTCTCGGTTCCCATCCTTCGAGCCAGGTTTCCTGGGGGCTTGCCGACCAGGAAAAGTTGCTCCGGCAGCTCGCCAAATTGAAGTTCAACCGCCTCACCTTGGTCATGCAGCCTTGGCAGGCGTTCGCCGGAGGCCCGGCCCAGAAAACAGGGCTGCTCTGGAAGGAACCCGTCCTGACGGTGACCGGTGACACCGCGGGGCGCTCGGTTTTTGGCAGTGCGAAGGTGTTCGACAATCCCGATCTGGCGGGAATAGTGGACCAAGAAGAGCGGGGTCAGGCCGCGGTGGGGCTCGCCCGCGGTCTCATCGCCGCGGCGCACCGGCTTGGGATGGAGGCGACGATTGAGCTGGCGGAGGCGGACGCTGCGGCTCTGGATCAGTGCGCTCAGGCTTTTCCTGGCGTTGATGCTGTCAATCGCGGCGATGCCTCCGTTGTCCTTTTCCTGGGTCAACCGCAAGGGGGCATGTTGCCCGAGATCTTCCCTCAATCACTGCCGGGTTTCAGCTCCGGTGTTGGTATCAAAACCCCTGCGACGCCGCCAGCCCCATCGCCGCTGATCACGGTTTCCACCGGCAAGGGGATCGCCGGCTTTGCCATCGAGTCCTCCATCGTGGGTGATGGAAATCCCCAAGTGCATTTTTTGTCGCGGGCCGCGTTTGATTCCACCCTTCCCGAAGGAAAGGCGCTCGCTGAGTTGGTGTTACCGATCTGTGGTGAGGGGGTCTCCGAAGCCCTCGCGCTGGGCTTCGCCTTCATTGGAGAGGCTTCCGCGATAATTGCCAAAGAAGATCCCCGTTTTGCGGTTCCCGCTCCGGACCTGTTCCTCGAACATTATGCCTCGGCTGAGCCCGCCCCGGAATGGTGGGCCAAAGCCAAGGAGCTCTATGGGAAAGGGGTCAATGAAATGTACCGGGCCAATACCCGGGCTCGCGACGGGGCTCGTCCATTGCTGCTTTATCACGCAAAGCGCTACACCTTTGCCCTCCATTACCTGGGGGCCGTGGAAGCCGCCAGAAAGGCCGGCATTGCCCGGGCCGCCAAGGACGAGGACGCATGGGCGGAGAACCTCGAATCGGCCATCGAATCCCTGCACAATGCGCTGGGCATTTACAGCGAAGTGGCCGCTGACAACAGCGACCGCGCCGTGATCGCCCTGCTCAACGAATACGCTTACCGGCCCCTGCTGAAAGCCTTGGATGAAGGCCCCTGAGCAACGGACTCACCGCTGCTTCAGGAACGCCAGCAGGTCGGCCATGTCATCGTGACTGATGGCGGCTTCAAGGCCCACCGGCATGAGGGACATGCCTGTCGTCTCAAACTTTTTCAGTTGGGACCGGGCAACATTTTCGGAGACTCCGCCGGGGAGCTTGATGATGACCTGATCGGCCGTCTCGCCGGCGATGAGGCCGGCCAGGGTCCGTCCATCCTGCATCTCTACAGAGTAGCCGGTCCAGCGCTCTTCGACGGCGCGGTTGGGATCGAGGATGTCGCTGAGAAGAGCTTCGCGGGGTTTGGCGCGGACGTCGACCAGGCTGGGGCCGACCTCGGCTCCAAGGTCACCCAGTTTGTGGCAGGTGATGCAGGCGGCCTTTTCAAACACGGCCCGTCCCCTGACGGGATCGCCGGGCTTGTGCGCGATGGCTGTCTGGTAATCGCTGATGACTTTGCCGCGGTCACCCGTGGCCTGACCAAACACCTCGATCGCCAGGGCCTTGATCTCCTCATCTTTGGAGCGTCCGAAAACCCAGCGTTGCATGGGATCCATTAACGCGGGATTGATCTCGCCCGATTTCATCTTGAGCATCAGTTGCCGCGCGGTCTTGGTGTTGCCGGAAAGCAGCGTCAGAGCCTCGCGCCGGGCGGCCGGTGGCAGGGTTTTCCAGCGGGAGAAGAAAAATTCCGCGACTTTTTCACGATCGAACCGCGCCAATGCCTGGCAGGCGGCCTGCTGGACAGCGGAAGGTTCGGTGGGGGCAATCAGTCGTTCCACCAAAGGAAGCAACGTTTCAAGCCCTTGCTGGGCGGCCAGCGGCAAGGCCGCGACGCGTTCCTCGGCGGAGCGTGAAGAATCGGCAACCACGACACCGGCTTCATCAAGAATGGACTGGAGGACGGCGACGCGGGTGCCGATCTCCAGGGGAGGCGCCGCCAGGAGTGCCGCGAGCGACTTTTGTTTGCCCGCACTTCGGGCCAACCCAGTTCCCAACGCCCTCGCGAAGAGAAAACGACCGGCTCCGAGAGCGTCGCCCTGGCTATGGACCGTGTCGAGCACTCCCGCGATCTGCTTTGCATCATTGAGGGCTCCGAGCCCGGTGGCGAATTCCTCGATGGCCGCGTCATATCCTGTTGTCTCGTTCTCTTTGACTCTGGCACGTCCTTGGAGAATGGCTGAAAGCAGGGGACCCACGCGGTTGAAATCACCTGTCAGAATGGCGCGGCGCATCCAGAGGTCATTGATCGCGGTGGTCCCGGTGAGGAGATGACGGCAAGCCTCCGTGACATCATCCGCGGGTTCGGTCACCAGAGGGAGCAACGCCAGAAACGCCGCACGGTCTGTGCGGGTGCGGATGAGCTGGAGCAGCGTGGCCCGGTCCCTGACGGGATCGGCGAGAGCCAGGGCATTCTCCACAACTCCGGGGTGAGGATCTTTCAATGCCGTGGAAATCTGGGCCGGGGAGAGCAGGCCCAGGCCTTGCAGCGTCCAAAAGGCATGGACCCGTCCTTGAGGGGACTGGGATCCGGTGAGCATCCTGGCTAGCGCCGGGGCGACGGCGACGGATCGGGCTTCAACGAGCAGACGCTGGGCGTGGATGCGGCGCCAGGAGTCGGGATGCTCCAGCAGAGGCACCAGCGCGTCCGCCGATTCCGGCATCGGCTCGATCCTCCGGGCCTTGTTGCCGGCCGGGGCAAGACGCCAGAGACGTCCTTGATCGAAGCCGGCACGCATGTAGTGGCTTTTGGAAAAGGCCTCGGGAAAAAAGATCGCATGGTCAATGAAGCGCCGGTAGAGATCACAAATATAGAAGGCACCGTCAGGACCGTTCCGGGTGTTCACCGGACGGGTCCATTCGTCCGCCGAGACGAGAAAATCGCGCTTGTTGCCAACCCGTTCCGCCCGGTAGCTGGCTCCATCCGGCACCAGGTGGTTGCGTGTCACCAGTTGCGCGGTCGGCTCACACACAAACAAATCCCCGGTCAACCCGGCATTGAGGGAACCGCGGTAAACCCCGATGCCGCAGGCGGCGGTGTGGGTGCCGGCATGGGCGATGGAAGTGGTATGGCTGAGGGCGATCGGCCAGACCTGCGAGGCCTGGGGTTGGATGTCGATGTGTCCATCCGTGAAGCCGGCCAAGGGATTGCGCTTCACCGCCTCCAGAGGCATGGCCGAGAAGATGACGGGATTCCGGTTGGTGCAGGCAAAGCGGTGACCCCAATCGTCCAGAGTTCCTCCGAATTGTCCGAATCCAGAGACCGTGGTGATCTCGCCGGTCCACGGATCGTATCGGAGGTTGGCACGCGCGAAGGCCGTTTTCTCACCTTCCTTGCCGGGGGGGTAAATCTCACGACCATCGAGCCCGTTGCTCAGGTAAATCGCATTGTCGAGACCCCAGCGGGGGGAGGAAACCTGCAGTTGGTTGTGCTTGGGTTCATTCATCTGGAACAGCACCGTCCGTTCATCCGCCTTCATGTCACCGTCGGAGTCGCGCAGGAACAACACGGCCGTGCGGGTGGTCACGAGGAGTCCGTCCCGCAGGGGGCAGAGCCCCTGGCAGTGGTCCAACTCATCCGCCCAGATCCGCGATTCGTCGACCTGGCCATCACCGTTTTTATCGAAGAGAATGCGGATCCGAGAGAGCAGCGGGCCTTCACTCGGCGGCAGGGGGTAATCCCTCATTTCCGCGACATACATCCGGCCCCGGGCGTCCCACACGACATCGACCGGATCGCAGACGAGGGGCTCCGAGGCGGCCAGTTGCATTTCATATCCGTCCCCGTCGATTTCCCAGGCGGCCCGGCTTTGCTCGGGGGATAGCGGCAGACGCCGGGGCAGGATGCTCTCACCGCTGGTGCTGTAACCGGTGTCATTGCTGCCCTCGACGACGGTCCATTTCTCCTTGAACTGATCCAATGGCCACAGCTCCCAGCGACGGATCAGGCACTCTGCTCCTTCGCTTTGCAGGCAGAGGAACCCTTCGTCGGGCGTGGCCCCCGAACCTTCGTTGACCACTTCGCCATTGATGAGGACCTGGATCGCGCCGCCGCGGCAAATGACTTCGAGGCGGTTCCATTCGCCGGCCGGATTTTCAATGTCCTGGGAACCCCGGTAACCTTTGGTGTCCGTCCAGTCGGGATCCCTTTCCCGCCAGTTGATGCGCGCATTGGTCGCTTCCTCCGGTGGGAATGACCGGCGTGCCCCGCCGGCTTTCCAGACCGGTTCCCCATCGCGGTCCGGGACCGTTTCGGCGAACATCTTCGTTGGTGCCTTGGTGCTTGTCGCGTCTTTGTAAGCCAGCACGAGCAGATCTCCCGAACCTCCCTCGATGAGCTGGGCTTCGATCGCGTTCATCCAGGTCCCGGCGAAGGCCCCGTCCTTCCCATAGGCATGAAGGAGAAGGCCGCAGTCGCGGGCCCGGTCGCTGCGGGTGCCCCAGGTGTGTTCACCCCACTGGTAATCCAGCACCAAGTGGTAGTCCCGGTAGCGAGTCCTGGTGCGGAGATAGCCAAACCCCTTGCCGGTGACGCGCAATTGACCATCCTTGATCCGCCAAACTTCCTCCCGGCTGGTGGCGAGGGATTGTTTGGGATTGAGATGCCAGGTGAAGTCCTTGAAATCAGGATCTGCCAGAAGATTCACCACCGCCTTCGGAGCGACCACGGGACCGCTTTCGACCTGCGCGGCTGAGGACAGGAGTCCGGCATGAAG
>JADZAX010000307.1 GCA_020852405.1 Verrucomicrobiales bacterium | reverse complement strand
GTTCAACTCATTGGGAATCATCTTCGCCAGACGGTCGCCTTCACTGAAGCTCAATCCCATGACCCGGCCAACATCGCGCACCACGCTCTTCGCCCCGAGGGTGCCGAAAGTGACGATGTGCGAGACGGCCTTCTCCCCGTACTTGCGTCGCACGTAATCAATGACCTGGGGTCGGCGTGTCTGGCAAAAGTCGATGTCGATATCGGGAGGCGAAACGCGCTCGGGATTGAGGAACCGTTCGAAAATCAGGCCGAACCGGATCGGACAGAGATCGGTGATTTCGAGGCAATAGGCGACCAGCGACCCCGCCGCCGAGCCACGGCCCGGACCCACCGGCACGCCGTTGTCCTTGGCCCATTTCACGAAATCCCACGTGATGAGGAAGTAGGAGAGGAACCCCATGTTCGTCATCACTTTGACTTCATAATCCAGCCGGTGCCGCAGTTCCTCGTCGGTGTGAGCGCGATCCCCGTAGCGTTTCTCAAGTCCCTCGAAACAGACCCGGCGGAAATAGTCCTCCCGCGAGGAACCGTCCGGCGCTTCGAACTGCGGGTATTTCTCCGAACTTTTCGAGTCCAGCTTGATCTCGACGTTGCACTTCTCGGCGATGGCCAACGTGTTCCGCAGGGCCTCCGGCGCATGCTTGAACAATGCCGTCATCTCCTGGGTGGTCTTGAAATAGACCTCCGGCGAGTAGCGCATTCGGTTCTCGTCAAGCAGCAGGGAGTTGGTCCCGATGCAGATCATGACGTCGTGCGCCTCATGGTCGGTCCGGTTCAAAAAATGCACGTCATTGGCCGCCACCAAACCGAGATCGAACTCCTTGGCAAATTCCATCAACTGGGCGTTGCAGAGATGCTGCTGCTCCAGGCCGTGGTCGTGCATCTCGAGATAGAAATTGTCCCGCCCGTAAATGTCGATGAACTCCCCGATGCTGCGTCGGGCGGCATCCAGATTGCCCGCCTGGATGAACTGGTTGATTTCCCCCATGATGCACCCGCTCAGGGCGATGATGCCCTCCCGGTGCTCATGGAGGCACTCCTTGTCGACCCGCGGCTTGTAATACATGCCGTCAAGATGGCCCTTGCTCACCAGCTTCATCAGGTTGGACCATCCGGCATTCGAGGAAGCCAGCAGCGTGAGATGGGAATTCCGCTTCTTCATTCCCGGCAGACCGTTGACCTGCCCCCCCTCGACCTCGCCCTTCCGTTCCGTCATCCGGATCCCGGGTGGGGTCAGGTAAGCCTCGCAGCCGATGATGGGCTTGATCCCGGCGGATTTCGCCTCGAGATAGAAATCGATCGCCCCGAATACATTGCCGTGGTCGGTCATCGCGACGGCGGGCATTTTGCTCCGCTGCGCCTTTTTCATCAGGTCATCGATCCGGACCGCCCCGTCGAGGAGCGAGTATTCCGTGTGCAAATGCAGGTGGATGAAAGGATCGGCGGCCATGGCGGGTCTGGGCCCGGCAACAGCAGGACAGGCTGCCGCCAGAACTTTTATCTAGCCGAAACCATACCCGGAGGCAAGCCCGGATGCGTTGTCGGAGTTCTTCGGGGGATACGCCTTACAGAGGAAAGCCTTATTCCAGATAGGCGCGCTGAAATTTGTAGGCCCACCAGAGCCCCACAATGCTGCCCACGGTGCTCCCGATGAAGGCGGCACCCATGCCCCAAAACTCTCCCAGATACCAACCGGCCCCCCCCACAAGGGAGGAAATCAGCATATAGTAAAGACTGGTCATAATCGGTAGAGTTGTTGTTATGGAAATTATAACACATTCCGCTTTCAGGTAAAGGGGGAAACTTTTGCGGTGCCACCCCGGCCGAATCCCCGGCGGCCTTGCTGCTTTACAAGAGGCGGTGGCTGGTGCAAGTAGTGCCCCTTTTTGATCACAATGCCGCGCGACACCTCGATCCAGAAAATCCTCCTCATCGGCTCCGGCCCCATCATCATTGGGCAGGGCTGCGAATTTGACTACTCGGGCGTCCAAGCCTGCAAGGCCCTGAAGGAGGAGGGCTACAAGGTGATCCTGGTGAACTCCAACCCGGCCACCATCATGACCGATCCAGAGTTCGCCGACCGCACCTACGTGGAACCCATCACTCCCGAAATGGTCGAAAAGATCATTGGCAAGGAAAAACCCGACGCGCTTCTCCCCACTCTGGGAGGCCAGACCGCTCTCAACACCGCGATGTCCCTCCACCGGGCCGGCATTCTGGAGAAACACGGCGTGCGCATGATCGGAGCGAAACCGGACGCGATCGAGAAAGGAGAGGACCGGCTGCTCTTCAAGGAAGCCATGATCAAAATCGGGCTCGATCTCCCGAAGTCGGGGGTCGCCCACTCCATTGAAGAAGCCCGCATCATCGCCGAGGAGATCGGCACGATGCCGCTCATCATCCGCCCCGCCTACACGCTCGGCGGCACCGGCGGTGGCATCGCTTACAACAAGGAGGAGTTCGAAACCATCACCGCCCGCGGTCTCGATTTGTCACCGGTCTGCGAGGTGCTGATCGAGGAGTCGCTGCTCGGCTGGAAGGAGTTCGAGATGGAGGTGATGCGCGACAAGGCGGACAACTGCGTCATCATCTGCTCCATCGAAAACCTCGACCCCATGGGCGTCCACACCGGCGACTCCATCACTGTCGCCCCGATCCAGACGCTCACCGACCGCGAGTACCAGATCATGCGCGATGCCTCCTTCGCCTGCATCCGCGAGATCGGCGTTGAAACCGGCGGATCGAACATCCAGTTCGCCATCCATCCCGACACCGGCCGCATGATCGTCATCGAGATGAACCCTCGCGTCAGTCGCAGTTCCGCGCTCGCGTCGAAGGCCACCGGCTTCCCCATCGCCAAGATCGCCGCCAAGCTCGCCGTCGGCTACACCCTTGATGAGCTGAAGAACGACATCACCCGCGAGACCCCCGCCAGCTTTGAGCCCACCATCGACTATGTCGTCACCAAAGTGCCACGGTTCACCTTCGAGAAATTCCCCGGCTCCGACGAGACGCTGACCACTCAGATGAAGTCCGTCGGCGAAGCCATGGCGATCGGACGCACGTTCAAAGAATCGTTGCAGAAAGCCCTCCGCAGTTTGGAAATCAAACGCTTCGGCCTGATCGGCGACGGGGCCGATGTGGAGGTCGATGATGAGACTCTGACCACCAAGCTCAGCGTGCCGAATGCCGAGCGCATCTTTTTCCTTGGCCAGGCATTTGCCAAAGGCTGGAGCGTGGACCGCGTCTTCGCCCTGACGAAAATCGACCCCTGGTTCCTGCGGCAGATCGCCGAAATCGTCGAGGCGCAACAGCAGATCTCCGGCAACACATCAGACCATCTCTTTTCCCTGATTCCCGCCGACCAACTCAATGACGACAGCAAGGCCGCCGCGCTACATGGCTTCATGCGCCGCATGAAGCGGCTCGGGTTCTCGGACCGCCAACTCGCCGTGCAGTATGGCATCCCGGAGGCCCACCTGCGCGCGGGACGGATCAAATACGGGGTGCGCCCCACCTACCGCCTCGTGGACACCTGCGCCGCCGAGTTCGAGGCCTTCACGCCTTACTACTACTCCACTTACGGCATTGAGGACGAAGTGCGCGACAATGACCGCCAGAAAGTGATCATCCTAGGTGGCGGCCCGAACCGCATTGGCCAGGGTATCGAGTTCGACTACTGCTGCGTCCATGCCAGCTTCGCCCTGCGCGAGCTCGGTTACGAGACCATCATGGTCAACTCCAACCCCGAGACCGTCTCCACCGACTACGACACCTCCGATAAACTCTACTTTGAGCCCCTCACCCTCGAAGACGTGCTCAACATCTACGAGCGCGAAAACGTCAACGACCAGGTGCTCGGCGTCATCGT
>JADZAX010000306.1 GCA_020852405.1 Verrucomicrobiales bacterium | reverse complement strand
CTGGTATGAGCTGGATCCCCGGAAATCCTTTTGGCGGGTGGGGGGCTGGCAGTCGACGCACAAGTGGAACTGCGCCTGGCCGACGCAGATGGGGATGTTCCCCGCGAATGCGTTGATCTACCGGAAGGGGCTGATTGCCGAGGGCAAGGTGGTGGTCTTGGAGAACCGGACCATGGAAGACCTCTTTGACCGCAAGGCTCCGGCCATTGATGACAATGAGGTCTATGGGGATGGCCGGCGGCAGGGGGAATTGGCACCCGGATGGAAGCCTTCGGACCGAGGAGAAATCAACCGGGCCGCGTATCTGGTGGGACCGGTCAGATCTCACCTCGGGGCTGCCGTCAGCAGCGCGGAGGTTGCCGATCTGGCCTCCTGGATGGATCCCGGTGAAGGGGTGATTCGGTCCAGTACGGGGGAATTGTCCTGGAATTACCGGAAGCGTCTGGCGACCATGAATGCCCCGGCGGCGCAGGGCGTCTGCGGATTTATGGGGGAAGCGGGTGGCCATTTTGCACTCCAGGACCTGACGATCGACTCGTCACTCCCGTATGCCACGATCCAGGCGGTGGCGATGGATGGCGAGTCGCTCGCTCGGAGCGGGCGGATCCTGCTCCAGGTCGGAACGGAAGCCCGGCTTTCCGGTTGGCGCACCGACGCGGCCAAGTTCACCGTGGGAAAAGGATCTGCGGCTTATGACGTGGAGGGCGAGAAGATTATCGCCATCGGAGGGCCTCCATGGCGGGTGGCGAATGCCCAGGGCAAGATTGCGCTGCGAAATTCACGGCTGACGAAGGCCGTGTTGCTCGATCCGAACGGCTATGCGATCCGCGAGATTCCCCTGGCCCGGGAAAATTCCGGCGTGGCTTTGGATCTGCCTCCGGATAGTCTTTATCTCCTGCTCACGCCATGATTCGCGGGAATTTCATCGCCGTGGATGCCGGCACGACCAATCTCAGAGTCTGGTTGATGGCCGGTGGCCGCGCCATCGCCCGCGCGGAAGCCATGGCCGGCGTGCGGGACACTGCCCGGGACGGACATCCTGGTCGGCTGCGCTCGGCCTTCCAGGAGGCCGTGGCAGAGGTTCGTCGGCAATGTCCGGAGGTCGTTCCGCAAAGGATCCTCGCCGCAGGCATGATCACTTCGCCGCTGGGGCTGGCCGAAGTCCCCCACATTCCTGCACCCGCAGGTGCCCTGGAGTTGGCGGAGAGGCTGCGGACCGTTTCGTTTCCTGAACTGACAGAACTTCCGATATCCCTGGTTCCCGGCATCAAGACGCTCGACGATGCCGGAGCGTTGGTGGATGCCATGCGCGGGGAGGAGACCCTTTGCCTGGGGCTGGCGCTGGGAGCGTGGAGCGGACGTTCCTTCACAGTGCTGAACCTCGGATCCCATTGGAAAGCGATCACCGTATCCCGCGAGGGTCGGATTTTCGCCAGTCGGACCGGTCTGACCGGGGAACTGATCCTCGCGATCCGGGATCACACCATCCTCAGCGATGCTGTGGCGGCCGGGAAACCCGCCGAATTGCCCTGGGACTGGGTTCGCCGGGGATTGCACGAATGTCGCCGGGAAGGGCTGCCCCGCGCTCTGTTTGCCACCCGGGTCCTCGCCCTGCGGGACGAAGGGACCGCTCTGGAAAGGCTTGCCTGGCTGATCGGGGCTTGTATCGAGGCGGATTTCGCCCCCATGGTGTCCGGGGGCTTTCATCCCCGTGAAAACCCCTTGGTTTTGGCCGGACCAGCTGCCCTGGCGGCCGTGTGCGGGAAAGCACTGAGCGAAGAATTTGGCGTGGAAGTTCCCGCCGTGATCCTGTCCGAAGCCGACCGGGAAAAGGCTTTCCTGGATGGTCTGCACCATCTCTTGGAGAGGACCGCGTCTCCCTCATGAAAACCGAAGAATGGCGAGATCGCCTGACCTTGTTGCTCACGATGCTGGCTCTGATGTGGTTGGTTGAGGCTGCGGACCGGATGCTCGGCTCGTGGTTCGAGCCCGATCAATGGGGCATTGTGCCGCGTCAGTGGAGGGGGCTTGGGGGATTGCTGATTTCGCCTTTTTTGCATGCCGATTGGGGGCATCTGGCCGCCAATACCGTTCCTTTTCTGGTTTTGGGAGGGCTGCTGCTCACCCGGGGCATGGCTCAGTTCCTTCAGGTTACCGTCCTGGTCGCCGGGTTGGGTGGTCTCTGCGTATGGTTGCTGGGGCCGGGTGGCACCGTCCACATTGGCGCCAGTGGATTGATTTTTGGCTACTTTGGATTCCTCCTGGTCGCCGGATTGGTCGAAGGCAGTTGGACTTCCCTGTTCATTGCCCTGGGAGTTGGCTTTCTCTATGGATCCCTGATCTGGGGAGTGCTGCCTGGCGAGCCGGGGATTTCCTGGCAAGGGCACCTCTTCAGTCTGCTCGCGGGGGGCTTTGCCGGATGGGGCAAACGCAACCGGGAACCGGCCATCCGACTGGAGTGAACGGGTAGAGGACAGGAAAAAGCCGTTTCCCGGGATTCCCGGGGAACGGCTTTTCAATGATGGAAAGAAGGAGCTGGGATCAGCCTTTGAGCTGCTGGTAGAGGTCGTAAGCCTCCTCCGGTTTCGCACCTTCGTGCACGACGGCACGGACGGCCTGGACCATTGCGATGGGGCTGTCGGCCTGGAAGATGTTTCGGCCCATGTCGACCCCCGAAGCTCCCTGCTCAAGGGCGTTGTAGGACATCTTGAGCGCGTCCAACTCGGGAAGTTTTTTGCCTCCGGCGATGACGATCGGCACGGGGCAGCAACTGGTGACCGTCTCGAATTCCTCGTCGGTGTAATAGCATTTCACGAGATGGCACCCCAGTTCGGCCATGATGCGGGTGGCGAGCCGGAAATACTGTGGGGTGCGGGCCATGGCCCGGCCGACGGCAACGACCCCCATGACGGCGATGCCATAGCGGTTGGCCTCGTCGATCAGGCGGGTCATGTTTTCAAGGGTCTGTCGCTCGTGCTGACTGCCGATGAAAACCTGCACCGCGAGGACGCTGGCATTGAGTCGCAGGGCGTCTTCGATGCTGCAGGCGAGGCTTTCATTGGAGAGGGGTTCATACCCGGGGCGGCGCAGGCCGGGCTCGCTGCCGGTGCTTTCCCATTCATCCATCAGGCTGACCATGCTGGTGCCACCGCTGGCGCGCAGGGCGATGGCTTTCTGGGTGCTGGCCGGAACAACAGAGCGCTGGAGTCCACGGGTCAGCATCAGGCAGTCCACGTAGGGCTCGAGAGGGAGGATGGTCTGGTCGATCCGCTCCAGTCCCGTGGTGGGACCCTGGAAATAGCCATGGTCGAAAGCCAGCATGAGCGTGCGTCCATCCTTGGGGTTGAACACGCGGGAAAGCCGGTTTTTCAATCCCCAGTCATACTGGTGGGATCCTTTGAGAAAATAGCCGGGGCTTTCCTGGGGGATCTGAGTGAAGAATTCCTTGTCTTTCTTTTCCTGCTTGGTGCCGTCGATGTCTGCCATAGTGGTCTGGGTGGTTTAGTGTTCTGGAAAGTGGCGGGTAGGGGATCTGTCAGCCCATGTGGGCAACGATGTTGTCTCCGAAGGCGGAGCACTTGATTTCCGTGGCACCTTCCATGAGCCGGGCGAAATCGTAAGTGACGCGTTTGCTGGCGATGGCCCCGTTCACTCCTTTGATGATGAGATCGGCGGCTTCCGTCCAGCCGAGGTGGCGAAACATCATCTCACCGCTCAGGATCACCGAGCCGGGGTTCACCTTGTCAAGATTGGCGTATTTGGGAGCCGTGCCGTGAGTGGCCTCGAAGATGGCGTGACCAGTGGTGTAGTTGATGTTGCCACCGGGCGCGATGCCGATGCCGCCGACACAGGCGGCGAGGGCGTCGGAGACATAGTCACCGTTCAAATTCAACGTCGCAATGACGGAGTATTCCGCCGGACGGGTCAGGATCTGCTGGAGGAAGGCGTCCGCAATGACATCCTTGACCACCACTTTGTGGCCATCTTTCTCAAAGACCTGCCAAGGACCGCCATCGAGGTCCTTCGCCCCGTATTCGTTCTTGACCAATCCGTAGCCCCAATCGCGGAAGGCACCTTCGGTGAACTTCATGATGTTGCCCTTGTGCACCAGCGTCAGGCTGGGCAGTTTGTTGGCGATCGTGTATTCCGCCGCGGCCCGGACCAATCTTTCCGTGCCTTCCCGGGAGACCGGCTTGATCCCGATGCCGGTGGATTCGGGGAATCGGATTTTGCCAAAGCGAGCGGCAAAATTCTCTTCGAAGAATTGCAGGAATTTTTTGCAATCTTCCGTGCCTTCCTGGAATTCGATGCCGGCATAGATGTCTTCCGTGTTTTCCCGGAAAATGACCATGTTGGTCAGTTCGGGATGTTTGACGGGACTGGGGACGCCGTCAAACCAGCGCACCGGGCGAAGACAGACATAGAGGTCGAGAATCTGACGGAGCGCCACATTCAGCGAACGGATCCCTCCACCGACCGGGGTGGTGAGGGGGCCTTTGATGCCCACGAGATATTCCCGGAATGCCTGCAGCGTGTCATCAGGCAGCCAGGCTTTGCCGAGATCGGACACACTGTCCTTGAAAAGTTCATATGATTTTTCTCCGGCATAGACTTCGAACCAGGAAATCTTCCGTTTTCCGCCGTAGGCCTTTTCAACTGCGGCATCGAACACCACTTGGCTGGCTTTCCAGATGTCGGGTCCTGTTCCGTCGCCTTCAATAAAGGGGATGATCGGCTGATCGGGGACTTGGAGCACTCCTTCGGAAGAAAGAGTGATTTTTTCACCGGAGGGCGGGGTCACGTTCTGGTAGGACATCGGCAGGTGGATAGGCTGTGAATAACTTGAGGAAAAATCGCCTCCCGATCCTGAAACGGGCGTTTGTAGACCGCGAAAAGCCTCCGGTAACGGAGGTGGGCGAAAGTGCGAAGTGTAGCTCAATTCTCGTTTTTCGCAGCCGTTTTTTTCATCAACTGAAAAAAGGCTGGAATCGTTGTGGGACTAGGCGGTGGTGCGGGATTGAGAAATGGGTTTCGAAGTTTGGAATTGTCCCCAAAAGTGGCAGAATCGTTGCATACAAGGGGATTGGAGGCGATTCTGGATCCCTGTATTTTGGGTAGCAGCAACCTTGTGGGAATAATGTGAATCACTGGTGGAAAACCAGGCCTCTCCGACCAAAAAGCGAGCCGCGATTGCGTCTCCCCGCCATCTTCCGACCAGGGGAATCCAGCTCGGTTGTCTCCAAATGACATGGTATGGTCCTTGATTTCATGTCCTGAACGACGGATACTTATTTTTACCCCTATCACATGGAGTTTGACTGGCTGGACGTGCATTTTGACCTGAAACAGGTCGGCCCAAAAGAGATCGCGGAATCTTTTGAGGATCCTTTTGCCATTCGCCTTCTGCCTGACGCTGCGGAGTATGGCGGGGCGGAAGCACGTTATTTCAATTTGGGCCGGACCTTGGCGAGTCGGGGGATCTTCAGTGTTTTTTGGACGGACGGCAAAAATTACCGGGTCATCCTGGCGCGGGAGTTCACCACGGAGGAGCAGACCTTCTATGAACGCAAAAACGCCGAAATGCTGTGACCCGACCCAACGACCCGCAACAACGCTGTGAACACCATAACAAGCTGGAAAGAAATCCCTGTCCTTGACGACGAAAAGGCCGAAGCGGCCTATTGGAGTGAACACAGCATCGATGGACGACTCATGAATTCGTCGATCCACCGTCCTGCGGTGCGGGAATCAACCACGGTGACCCTTCGGTTCGATCCCCAAATGTTGTCCCGGATCAAACGCCTCGCGAGAGCCCGCTATCTCAACTACCAGAGCATGATGAAGCAATGGCTCAGTGAAAGGCTGGAGCAGGAAATTCACTCCCAGCCCTGAAAGGACGGAGGATCCTTTCTCCTTTGTGGCAGTCTCTGCCTCCTGCGGGTGTAGGGCAGTCCGGGCATGAATCCTCTGCCTCACTGGATTCCCCGGAGGGCGTCAATTGGCCCGGGTTATCGGTCGCGGGAGAGGACCTAACAAGGGGCCTCTTTCGGTTTACTGGGGCGATTGCCCTTTAAGATCAGGTAGTATTCCCGGATTCAAAAAGCCGGGTCGTAGGGGAGAGCCTTCAAATCCTCACGAACAGGATCTCGCCCATCCGGACACTTTCGGATTGGCGCAACTTTTTTATGTGATCTATCAGGTCGAGGATCAGCCGATGCTCTTGGAACTCTTCGGTGGGGATGGTCTCCACCACATCCAAGAGGGACAGTTCAAGGCTCCGAAAATCATGCCCCTGTTCCAATGCCAACAAAAATCTGCCGGGAGCCACTTCAATCAATCTGAGGAACGGAATCGTGGCCAATGCTTTGCAGGGGCCCACGATCAGCAATCCCGTTTCCGGGGCCACTTTGATGATCTCGGAAAACGCCGGTTGCTGGGATTGGTGCAGGGCTTCTTCCGTGAGTTTAACGATGGCCCGGCTCCGGTCCGGATCGATCCGTTTCAGATTATTCAGGGTCGATTCCGGCAACGTCAGGGTTACGGGGCGACTCGGTTCCTTGTATTTGGGCGGGCGGCCAAGAACTGGGCTCCTTTCGGATGGAACAGAGCGTCTCACTGGCAAGGGAAGGGGAGAAAGGGGACGGTTCTCAGGCATTCACCCGAACTTCCTGCTGGCGAAGCATGTCATGGTAGGGAGTGCTGGGCAGCTCCACATCGGAAAAGCGGATGGGATCATCCTTCTGTTTGGCGACGAGGAGTTTGGCGTGCTGTCCCTCAATGGGCTCAAGCCAATAAAAGGGAATCGCGTTTTCCTTTTCGGCCTCTTCTCTGGCATTGACCATGCAATAGACCTCATCCCCTCCGATGGCGTGATGGATGGTGCTGCCAGCGGGGAGATCCTTTTTGGCATAGGCATAGACATCATTCAGCTTTTTGCCCAATGGGGGAGGAATCACTGCCCGTTGATCGAAATAGCACTGCGCAATGGCGCGGGGCGTTTCGAGGTGACAGAGGTGATAGGGACGGAAAAACAGGTAATAGGGACGCTTCGCGCAGACTTTGTAGTAGTTGAGGAGGAAGTCCTGCTGGTCATCATCGCAATAGCCCACGATGTAAACGCCTCCGCCTGGCCAGGGGACTCCCTCGGTGTAGTCGACGCGGCCTTGGTCGCCATATTTCGAAAAATCGAAGGCGTCGAGGATCTCCCGCATGTCCTTCACTTTGGGGCCTTCCATGCCGGGCTTGATGGGAGTGAGGCCCAGATAGTTGCCGATCAGAGCCTGCTCGATGTTCATCTTGGAACCGTCCGTGTAGCTCAGGGTTTGAACCACGCTGCCGCGATTTTTCTCCGCCCAGGGACGGGCATGTTCGCTGTCCGCATGACGGTGGAGGAATCCCTTCATGTTGCCGGCTTGGACGATCCGGAAGCCCCACAACAGGATTTCATCCGCCATGGTCGCGAGGACCCCATGCTGATCCCCGGCATCGGAGGACACGACCACGCCTTTCTTTTTCGCCTCATGCGCCAGCAGGGTGCCGAAGACAAGGTCCACTTCAGCGTTCATCAGAACGACATGGGCCCCTTGGTTGATCGCGGCCAGGCAGTAGTGGGAAGCTTCAAAAATGGTGTTGGTGCATTCTACCAGCACGTCAATCTTGGTGTGCTTCAGCAACTCCAGTGAGTCCGTGGTGGTCAGTAATTCTCCCGGCTGCCATTCCGGAGGATTTGTCGCGTCTTTGACCGATACTTGTTTCAGTCCGGTTTGACCGGACGCACGGGCCAATGCCTCATCTCCGATGTCGCCCAAAAAAACCAGGGCCATCCCCACGGTCCGGGCCACTTGGAGGGCGACGCCGGTTCCCATGGCGCCGCAGCCAATGACACCGACACGAATGAGCCTACCCTGCTCCTGGAGTGCGCTTAATTTTCGTATCATTCAGGTGGAATTTTTAAGTGGAAAAACTGATTACTGGAACTTTTTGCGCTGAAAGTCACCTGCGGCAACCTTTATTTATGATTCCGTGACCTCTACCCAGGATTGGGTCTCGTGGCTGCGGAGAACGGCTTCACAAAGTGCCACCTCGTGGTGACCGTCGGCTGCGGAGGCAAATAGGGCCGGAGTGGAACGCCCGCTGGCGATGTGCTCATAAACCGCCCGGTAATGCATTTTGTGGGCGTCGGAGAATCCCTCGGGATGCCCACCGGGGTAATCCGTGAATCCTGCGACGTCCTCGGAAAACCCCGCAGTGGCCCGTTGCAGGATTTGGTTGGGTTCATCGCGGCGACCGACAAGGATTTCATTGGGCTGCTGCAGGTCCCAGCGCACGCTGCCCCGGGTGCCGTAAATGCCGAGGGCGAGAGAGCATTTCCAACCAGCTGCCACTTGGGAGATTGCGGCATTGGCGTGGACCCCTTTGACAAATCCGTGCTCAGCCTCGCCGAAGCGGAGCAGCACGCTGGCAAAATCCTCGGTGTCCACTTCGTAGTCGACCATGCTCGCCGGATCCGCTTTCGCAAAAGTCATCACTTCGCCGGTCGGTCGCTTCCTGGTTTTGTGGTAGGTCTCCAAGGTGGCGAAAACAGCCTCCGCTTTGGCGCCCAGAATGAAAGAAACGGCATCGATCCAATGGGTGCCAATGTCGCCCACGGCGCGGAGTTTGCCTCCCTCGCTGGATTGCAGGCGCCAATTGTAATCGGTCTCCTCTAGCAGCCAGTCCTGAAAAAAGTGTCCCTGGACATGGATGATCCGGCCGAGATCCCCCCGGGCCACCAGGGCGCGCATTTGAAGGACCGCTGGAAAGAATCGGCACATGTAATTCACCGCAAAGACCCTGTCCGAGGCCTCCG